>SKIC01000064.1 GCA_007116685.1 Balneolales bacterium | reverse complement strand
GTAGATATTTTTTAAGACTTGGCGGTTGGGTTTGTAGAATTTGTTAACCCCAACCATGGAGAAAATTATCTTTTGATCGCTCACGAAAATCTGATTTTTGAATGTTGATTATTCTCGCAAAATAAGGAAAAAAGTAGTTAATCAGAGAGGTAAAGCAGTCTGTTTTGGGCAGTAATTTTTGGAGTCGTTTTTGGCCTCAAAAGTAGTGTTTGTAAGTTGTTGATAAAGTGATGTATAGATTAAATTTTTTTTGCCTCTTGCATTCAATAAAAGTATTGATTACAATAAGATAAGCCACTAATAATTAATCAAAAATAAGAAGGTGAGCCTATGGACAAAGAAGCCTTTCTCAACGCCGCCGAAACAGGAGATATAAGCCAGATTGAAAACATGTTAGCAACTGGTATTTCTGTGGACTCCGTGGATGAACATCAAAGATCTGCCTTATTAAAAGCATCAAAGCACGGTCATATAGATATCGTGAAGTTATTAATTGAGCACAATGCAGATATAAATTTAGAAGACAATCGCGGTACCACAGCTTTGTATTGGGCGGCAAATGCAGGAAATGCAGATATCGTATCATTGTTATTAGAAAAAGGAGCGGAAGCACATATTACTGATGATAGAGGATGGACAATCATGGATCATTTACGATCCTCAGGAAAAGATGATATAGTTCAACTAATTGAAACACACTTGAAGGAAGTAACCGCCTGATATACAAAATTTTATATCAGTGACGAACTTTCAAAGCTCGGTTTGATCCCGGGCTTTTTTATTGGAACGGATTTTTTGTGTAAAAGCATTTTAATCTATGATAATTATAAATCAGCGCACTATTTAACGAATCCATTCAAAATGAAAAAGCTCTCGCTCTATCTTTTAGCTCTTCTATTTGCTTTAACCTGGACAGCCTGTCAATCTCCTGAGACTCAGCAACCAACGTATCCAAACTCTGATCTTTTGGTTCATGTAACATGGCTTACTGAGCACTTGGATGACGAATCTGTGAGAATTATAGATATGCGTCCCGAAGGTTTTAATGAAGGCCATATTCCTGGTGCGGTTAACATTCCCGGTGTGGCACTACTTCATGATACCGAAAATCCAATAGCTCATTTTTTAATTGATGGAGACAGATTTGCTGATTTAATGGGGTCAATCGGTTTACGTAATGATCAACGAGTGGTTATTTATGATGACGGGAACAGTTTATTTTCAGCTAGAATGTTCTACGCTTTGGAGCTGTACGGACATGATAAAATTCACATACTGAATGGAGGATTCGCTGCTTGGGAATCTGCAGGATTTGAACTGGCTACCATACCAAGAGAATTTCCGGTAACTACATTTTCGGTTAGAAAAAATGAAGACGCCACTTGTGATGCTCTTTATATAAGAGACCGAATTGATGACCCGAATACCATTGTGTTTGATGCTCGTTCTGCAGAAGAATTCAGAGGGGAAGATGTTCGTGCAGCACGTGCAGGGCACATACCCGGTGCTGTAAATTTGGAGTGGAGCACATTTGTTTATCAGGAAGAAGACCAAATCCCATTTTTCAGGTCTTATGAGGAAATCTCACAAATTCTTGCAGATGCTGGAATTACACCTGATAAAGAAGTCATTTCTCATTGCCATACCAATGTGAGAGGCTCGCATGCTTATTTTACCCTGCGTTTGATGGGATATGATAGTGTACGTGCTTACGAAGGTTCATGGTCTGAATATGGCAACTTACCGGATGCCCCAATTAGTTTGTAACAATTTGAGTTGCTAAATTTGGGCATGGCGCCAATTCTGCACTTTTTACTTCATCTGCGACTGCATTATCAGCTTGGGATTTTATCCGGATGTTATTTAACCGGAGCTCTATTTGTAATCCAATTAGATGTAACAACCTTTTGGCTGCAATTTGTGAATGTCCACGTTTTGTTGTTTGCAGGAGCCACGGCTTTTAACTCTTATTGGGATAAAGATGAGGGTCCTATCGGAGGGCTGCGAAACCCACCACCTATGCAACGTTGGATGCGTGATTCGTCAATGCTAATGCAATTTGCCGGCTTGGTTTGGGCCTATTCGGTTTCCCTCAGTTTTGCCATTGTTTATGTTTGCAGTATGGTGCTTTTTTGGCTGTATAGTACTCCTCTGGTTCGTTGGAAATCTCATCCCATATTATCGATGATTGCTATTGCCGGAAGCACGGGTGTGGGCGGTTTTTTGATGGGCTACCTGGCTGGAGGAGGACAACTCCAACTTTCCTTATTACTGCCCATAGTGGGAGTCAGTTTTATTTTGCTAAGTATGTATCCTGTCTCTCAGTTATTTCAGGTTGAGGAAGATACCAAAAGGGGAGACCGTACCTTTGCATCTGTCTTCGGATTAAAAGGCGTGCAGAATTTCTTTCTGTTCTCTTATGCATTTGGGATATTTTTATTGGCATTGGGATTATCAACCGTAGATCATATCATGGCTGGTTTTTTCCTGATAGTTGCTGGCTTAAGTGGTTTTTTAATTTGGTTCTACTTCTCTCAATTGCAGTGCAAACCGTCTGAATATCCCCTAGTTATGCGGATAAAATGGTTGGCTTCCTCTTTATTCGTGTTTTTTATTTTGGTCTGTTATATCCAAATACATGTAATAGATGCAGGCAGAATTTTCGAACGAGGAAATCACAGATTAGCATTAGGATTAGAGTGGATTATACACAGTAACACATTTACCATATTATTTCATTGATGTCCGGTAAAACTTTTACTCCACACATATAATGATAAAAAAAATACCTTAAAAGAGACCTCTCCCCCTGGCCCTCCGCCGCGGCGGAAGAGGGGGTAAACATCCGGGCTTTCTTTAAGTCCCCTGTCTTTGGCGGGGGGATTTTCCCGTAGGGATGCCTTCGGCAAGGGGGGGGAAGCAAACGTGAATGATTTTTTAATTTAGTCGGACATCTATGATATTATTTTAACTTTAAAACTAACTTATCTACATGATT
>SKIC01000171.1 GCA_007116685.1 Balneolales bacterium | reverse complement strand
TACGTTTTTCATGTTGTAATAGTCCATAACACCGAGTTTTCCTTTACGGAAAGCATCTGCCATAGCTTTTGGTACCTCAGCTTCAGCTTCAACTACTCTTGCACGCATTTCTTCAATTTTAGCGCGGTTTTCTTGCTCAAGGGCAACAGCCATTGCGCGTCTTTCTTCTGCTTTCGCACGAGCTACTTTCAAGTCAGCAGTAGCCTGGTCTGTTTGAAGTTTCGCACCAATGTTATCACCTACATCAACATCGGCGATATCAATAGAAAGAATTTCGAAGGCAGTACCGCTATCAAGACCTTTGCTCAATACTACTTTAGAGATCTGATCCGGATTCTCTAATACGGCTTTGTGATCTACAGAAGAACCGACAGTGGTCACAATACCCTCACCTACCCTGGCAAGAATTGTATCTTCCGTAGCACCACCCACCAAGCGATCAAGGTTAGCACGCACGGTAACTCTGGCAGTTGCTTTCACTTGAATACCGTCTTTAGCAAGAGCAGTAATGGATGGAGTATTGATTACTTTAGGATTTACAGAAATCTGCACCGCTTCAAATACGTTACGACCCGCAAGGTCAATTGCAGCAGCCCGTTCAAAACTCAATCCCAGGTTTGCTTTATCAGCTGAGATGAGCGCGTTAACGACACGTTGAACGTTACCACCCGCAAGGTAGTGGGCTTCTAATTTACCGATTTCAACATGTAAACCGGCTTTTGTAGCTGTAATGGCGGCTTTAACGATTGGAGCCGGAGGCACTTTACGGAGCCTCATACCAATAAGGTCACTGAAAATGGAAACCCGTACACCAGAGAAGAAAGCTGTAATCCACAGGCCGAGTGGCACAAAGTAGAAAAACAGCATCAGGAAAATGACAATCGCCGCTATGGCGCCTAAGCCTAAATATGCATCCATGGGACTATTTTTTAAGTTTTAGTAGTAAATAATTTTAGTGAATATAACGCACTTCTGTACGCTTATCCAAAGAGGTTTTATGAGAATTGCGGTTATTATACTTTTCTAACCCAAACACGGCTTCCCACCGTTCTGGAAACAACCACTTTCGCTCCTTTTTCTATAAAATCGCCTTCGGTAGTAACATCAATTCTATCATTTTCAATTAAAACCGTACCAGAAGGTCTGAGAGCTGTTAATGCCACTCCATTCAATCCTTTTAAATCTTCAAGACTGTTTGAAGATGTATATCCATAATTGACGTCTGTAGTAGCCGACAAAACTAACTTACTGAATGTTTTATTTTCTGGTAGGTATCGGTATAAAGACATTATTAGCGCTACACCAAGCAATAAGGTGATGGCTAGCGTCCAGATTGGTCCACTCATTTGATCCATTGAAGGAAAGCTGAGACCAACATTACCCACCATAGAAGCGAAAAGACCGAAAAGAAGCATGGCTATCCCCAAAATACCGGGTATACCAAACCCGGGAAGAATAAAAACTTCAACTACGATTAACCCTATACCGAGGATTACAATGAGAATCTCCCAACTTTCTGCTAATCCCATGATATAAAGAGGAGCGAAAAACAGCATCCCTCCCAATAATGATACAGCGCCGGCAAAGCCAAATCCTGGAGATTGTAATTCAAAATAAAGACCACCCAACATCATTAGCATAAGCATAGAACTGATAACCGGATTTGCAAGAAAGCGGAGAACACTCTCTTCCCAGCGCTCCTGAGAGTCAAATTTCTCTAAATCCTGCCATCCCATTTTTTCCATGACTTGCTCGAGATATCGCACAGAGCCATCAACAACACCCAAGTCTACAGCTTCCGTAGTGCTTAATGTTAGAAGTTCACCTTCGCCTATGACGCCTTCTATCACAATTCGCTCATCAACCATAGCTTCTGCAAAACGAGGGTCTCTACCTTTAGCCTCAGCAGTTGATCGCATCAGGCTTCTCATAAAACTCTGGGCTTTTTCATCGGCTTTAGTGCCCGCGCCATCAACAACAGTGGCAGCACCAATCGATGAACCCGGTGCCATATAAATGGAATCGGTGGCAAATGAGATTAAAGCGCCGGCTGAAATTGCTTTTTTATCAATGAATGTAACAGTTGGGATATTTGCGTTCAGTAAAGTATTTCTGATGCGGTCAGCGGCTTCTACTAATCCACCAAAGGTATCCATGTGTAAAATAATACCTGCAGCGCCTTCCTCTTCAGCAGCATTGAGGCTTCTCTCGATGTAACTGTGGAGACCATTATCAATCATGCCCTCAACTTTTACTACGAATACACGTTGATTCTCTTCTGCGACAGCAGAATTAGTAAAGCCAAGTTGTCCTAAAACAAGGAAAATTAGTAATGCTAAAAATCTGAACTTCATCATATTAAATAGGTGTTATTGATCGTCATAAAATAGACAAAAAAGCATAATTTACACGAATCGATATACGCTCATTCTTTTTTTCTGTTTCAGCAACCTAAACGGTTTTTAATGCGTAAGAGTTGCGCTTACAAAAATTATTATCTATCACCATTTTTCTATGAAGGCAGCTAGCCTCTTTTTATTTATTTTTGGTCTCTTCTTATTCGTAAATCCTGCAAATGCACGCCAAAATGCGACCATAAATGGTAATATTACAGATGCATCAAGTGGAGAATTTTTAATTGGGGCAAATGTTCTTGTTACCGGAACGAACAGAGGTGCATCTACCAATACCTCCGGATTTTACGTTCTCAGTAATTTGGCTCCAGGTTCTTACAGAATTCGTTTCAGTTATTTAGGATATCAGGATTTGTTTAAAGAAGTAGAACTTGAAGGCGGACAATCCCTACGACTCGATGTTGAACTACTGCCCACAGGTTTCGAACTTGAAGAATTAGTTATTACTTCTGAAAGAGAACGTGAAGAACGTAGAAACATTGGTGTTTCGACCATTTCTCAAGAGCTAATAACTCAGGTTCCGGCAGTGCTACAGGCTGATGTATTTCGCTCCGTTCAACTCCTTCCCGGTGTAAAGGCGGCATC
>SKIC01000038.1 GCA_007116685.1 Balneolales bacterium | reverse complement strand
TGTGGGTTCCGGAAAGACAGTTATTGCTATGGGCGCAATGCTGATGGCTATAGATAATGGCTTCCAATCTGTGA
The DNA here is from genome assembly GCA_007116685.1 of Balneolales bacterium. Taxonomy (GTDB): domain Bacteria; phylum Bacteroidota; class Rhodothermia; order Balneolales; family Natronogracilivirgulaceae; genus SKIC01. The sequence goes on along the minus strand of SKIC01000038.1, from coordinate 11,113 downwards.
TGATGGCTCCAACGGAAATATTAGCAGAACAACATTTCCATACGCTCCAAAAGTTTTTAGGCTCTTTGAATGTAAATGTGCGCCTGCTTACCGGAAATCAAAAAACATCATTACGAAATGATATTTTATCAGACACAGCCGGCGGAACTGCTGATATAATTGTAGGAACTCATGCCATCATCCAAAAGGAAGTTTCTTTCCATAATTTGGGCATGGCAATTATTGATGAACAACACCGATTTGGTGTAGAGCAACGGGCTTTTTTGAGAGATAAAGGGAACAATCCTCATATTTTGGTGATGTCTGCTACTCCTATCCCCCGCTCATTAGCTATGACACTTTATTCCGATTTAACCATCAGTTTGGTTAAAGGCTTGCCATCCGGAAGGAAACCTGTCCGCACGGCTGTACGCAGAGAAAGTAAACGTGAAGAGATTTACTCCTTTCTTGATCAGGTTCTTGGAGAAGGTGGTCAAGCCTACGTTGTATATCCCCTCATTGAAGAATCCGAAGCTTTGGATTTAAAAGATGCCACCGATGGATTTCAGAAAATTCGAGAACGATTTCCGAAATTCAAAGTGGGTTTACTACATGGAAGAATGAAATCTCAAGAAAAAGACGAAGTGATGCGAGCTTTCATGGACAGAGAATTCCATATTTTGGTTTCCACTACGGTTATTGAGGTTGGTGTAGATGTTCCGAATGCTTCGGTAATGATTATTGAACATGCAGAACGTTTTGGATTGGCTCAATTGCATCAGTTACGTGGTAGAGTGGGCCGAGGAGAACGCCAAAGTTATTGTATTTTGATGACGGGTGACAAAGTTAGCAAAGAAGGTCGTATCAGACTACAAACAATGGCCAGAACAAACGATGGTTTTGAGATTGCAGAGCAAGATTTAAAACTTCGTGGGCCCGGCGACTTTCTTGGAACAAAACAAAGTGGTCTGCCGGAATTCAAATTGGCGGATATTATCGAAGATCAGGGAATATTACAGGAGGCGAAACTCACCGCTATAAATACCATTCAGAAAGACCCAAACCTTGAACAAAATGAGCATAGCGCTTTGGCGAAGGTTTTTGCTCCCTACCTTGAGGAGAAGAAGCGATATTATCGAATGAGTTAAAAAAAAGGTGCGTAGATTTAATCCACGCACCTTGTGTTTTTTTTAATCTATAATGCTCTAGAACCGATATACGGCATTAACCATACCAGCCGTTGGCATTTCATCAGACTTCATAGAGTAGACTTTACCACCACCGGATAGCACTTTACCGGCTATGATATCCAGTATCTCAACAGCGCCGGGCTTACGCTTTGCAAGCAGAGACATTTTACCTGATTCGGTATTTACCTCGCCCCATTGGTACTCACTTTCGTTTAAAAACAGGACCTTAATTTTCTTCTGAAGCGCAGATTGCCAGATTTCATCAATTTTCCCTGATGCTTTGTCTGTTCCATGCAAAGATCGGAATTCATCGAGTGCTGCTTTTTTCTCTTTCGCAAAATGAGGTTTAACCAAATCCCATGTTTGTTGATGTATTTCTTTAACATGCACCGATTCAGGATTTCCTGAAATATGATCTTGGTATAAATTCTTGTGCGAACTTACCTTCTTATAAATTGGTACCAGATGATCAACTGAGTGAATAACCAATGGTGCATTATTATCTGATATTTGGCTTGAAACATGCTCATCAAGAGCCCGGAAATATCTTTCTGCTTGTTCATTGCGATCTTCCTCATCACCATGACCATGAAAAATGGCGGCACGACCTGGTTTATCTCCGCCATGAGTTCCGGAATGAAATTGTTGCCCCTCGTGGTATACCTCTCCTTCTAAAACAGCATCAATATTTTCAGGGGCATCAGGCATCGGGATTTCTTCTATTCCAGCTTTATCAGCGCTAAATAGTTTATTGCCACCCAGACTCAATGCTAAAATATAATATTTGTTCTCACCGGATAACTGTGGAATTAATGGTCTGATGTAATATTGCTCGCCAACAAATACCATTTCCTTGCATGATGTTGGCAGCCTGAGAACTTTCACATCAGAATTACCACCAAAAACAGCTAAACCGTGTTGCATAGTTTTCCAACCAACTTCGTCTTCAACAGCATGGGTTATACTATTAATAATCTTCCTGACTCGATCCGGATTGATACCTTGTTCTCCTAACCGTTGTTCTGTTTCCCGTAACAAGTTTTGGAAGCGAATAGGATCTTGGCGAACTTCAGGTCCAGTGGGGTGAGTAGGCATATATAATGATACTAATCCATCCTCATTATTATTTTTTAGTGCCAGTACATCATCCAGAGTTATGGTATCCATAAAATCCTCAATCTTTAATTATCTTTGTCTTACAATTACTAGCATGTTTTCTCATACTAATATTAAAATAACGAGCAATAATTACTCAGCATTCCATTTTATCGGCATTTTAAGCAATGATTACCGAAAAAGAACATACCAGAACACATATCAGAAATACGACTGCCAAACTCATAGCCGAGTTGGGCTTCTCAGGAGTAAAGACAAAAAAAATTGCAGAAGCCTGTCAGGTTAGCGATGGTTTGATTTTTAAATATTTCAAAAGCCTGGATGGACTCTTTACAGAAGTTTGTGAGCATTGTGTAAAGCAATTCACAAATTTTGCGATTGATGCTAATATGAGTTCAAATCAGGAAATGCTACAGGCGTTTACTTTCGCTTTTTTTGAGCACAATCTAAATCAACCGGAAAGCTTTCTGATTTACATGCGCAGCGTTTACGAACGGAAAGATTTATTGGAAAAAATACCCGCGCACACCTATAATAGTGGTCTTATGCAGGAAATAGAATTTCGTTTTGTTTCAAAATATGGTGAGGTTGACGGGCTCTTACTTTTTAGGGCATTTCGAAATATGTTATACCAGGAAATTTTTAATACTCTTTTAGAGAAAAACGACTCTCCTTTTGCCACAAAACATGCTTCTTACAGGCTGAGTTTGTTATTTTTCCCTGAATGAACGGATACACATAAGTACCTGTTTATAAATAAAATGAATCTTAGCACAAGAAAAATAACAGTTATTGCTTTGTCATTGTTTTTGGTAATTGGTCTACCAATTCTTCTTTTATTTTTGTCAAACACAATTTCATCAGAGCATCCCCGCGTCGGAAAAGAAATACATTTTCCGTTTTTGGATAATGCTGACTCCGAAATACAAATCCTATTTATAGGTTTTGTAGGATGTGAATCAGTTTGCCCATCATCGTTGGCCAAATTAGCAACTATAGCTAAAATTGAGGATATACCACCCTTTGAGGCGACTTTTATAGATATACGTTCAAATGAAGAGTGGGTAACTGCCAATGAATATGCTCAGAACTTTTCATTTGCAATAAGAGGTATTCATGCTGATAGTGAATTACGCTCATTGCTCAGAAAAAACCTTGGTGTTCATTTTTCAGAATATTATACTAGACTTTCTCAAATCAGGCATTCTGACGATTTTTTTGTATTAAAGAAAACCTCCCAAAACACATGGATAATTGCAGACATTTTATCTAATAATTCGAGTATAGATACCATAAACAAATCATTAAAGAGACAATTATGAATAACTCCCTAATATTAAAGCTATTTCCAGTCTTTGATCCTGACCTATCAAGTAATGTTCTAGAGTACTATTAAGAGAGATTTCATCGAAGTAGATAAGTTTATGTTAAAACTTCTGCTTCTGCATTGGGTATTAGCAAGTACTGTTATGGGAATAGCCCATAATATGTACATCTTAGGATTTGTGGCTGGAGCATTCGTTACTGGTATCGCATATACTGTTTACAGACTTATGCCAGGTAGCATAGCATCAAGAGTGGTAATTGGTATCTCATTTATGGCGTATTCTCTGATATTTATTCAGCAGCATTTTGGTATGATTGAAATGCATTTCCATATCTTTGTATCCATGGCTTTTCTTATCAGATATAAGGATATCTCTCCAGTTATTGCTGCTTCAACTTTTACTGCTCTTCATCACGTCGCATTTAATTTAGCACAAGATAATGGAGTTGAAATAGGTGGGGTGCCCGTAGTTATTTTCAATTATGGTTGCGGTTGGGATATTGTTGCTATTCATGCAACATTTGTGGTAGCAGCTTTAATTATTTACAGTTACATCATACTTGAATTAACTGGCGAATATATTCGGAATGCACAATTATTCAGAATTTTAGATCACTTGCATGAATCCGCAGAGCAAACAAACTCTGCAGCCGAGTCTATTTCTACTGCCTCTCAATCTCTGGCAATGGATGCAAGAGAAAACTCCGATAAGTTGCAGTCCAACACCCAGGCTATGGAGCGTATGAATAGTATTATGAATGAGCTGCAAGAAAAAACATCTACAGTCAATACTATTATGGATAAAGTAAAAGAAGATGTAGATGGCATTAATAAGGCGATTAATGACTTGAGAGCTTCTAGTAATGGGATTACAAGCATAATTAAAACTATAGATGAAATTGCATTTCAAACAAATATGCTTTCTTTGAATGCTGCTGTAGAAGCTGCTCGTGCAGGTGCTTCTGGAGCCGGTTTTGCAGTTGTTGCCGATGAGGTACGCGTACTAGCCACAAAATCTGGTGAAGCTGCGGCTGACATCACAAAACGAATAGAGGATAATGTTAAAAAAGCTGAACAGGGAGATCATGCCTCATCTCAAATACATCAAAATATCAAAGCTCTTGTAATCTGGGTAGATGAGGTCTCTCAGGTTACGGATCAACAGTTACGCTTTGTCGAGGAATTAAATACCTCTGTGATGGATATAGATAAATCAACTAATCGCACCTTAGCAACTGCAGAAAAAAACGCTGCCGCCTCTGAAGAATTACAAAGTCAGGTTATGGTTCTAAGAGATGCAATTTCTGATATTAATAGCCGCATCGAAGGTAAATTGTTAAGGACAACAAGAATTAAAAATCTCAACAATCAAAAAAATACGCGATAAAGAAGTTCAAAATTTCTTCCCGGTTCAGGGAAGACTTCTTTTAGGCGGGATAAATGAGAGCGATATTCTTCATCTAGTGCATTTTCAACTCTGAGAGTGATAGTGTGCAAATAGCGGTTAGGAGAGGTATATCTGTATTGAAAGTGCAAATCCAGAATGGTGTACCCTGATGTGGGATTTTCAAACTCTGCTGTTCTGTCTTGTCTCTCCGCATGTCGTACTCGGGTACCAAAACGCATGTCATTAAATTGATAATGTATACCTCCTGAGACAGTTAATGGCGGAATCATGGGTAAGGCTTGCCAACTTGTTGAAACATCAAAATCAGGATTGGGTTCTCTTTCAGCAATCGTATGTGAAATTGCTGACTCAAGAGAGAGGTTTTGAGTTAGACGTAAATTTACTCCCGTCTCAATACCATACATTCTTGCAGTAGTACTTTCAAATTGCCAAATATTTAAACGCGGAAATGGCGGGCTTGGCAAACCTGTGTCGCGCGGATAAATATAATTCGTGAAGTAAGTATGGTAGCCAGTTATATCAAAATTGAGGCGATTTCCTCTGTATCGGAAAAATAACTCACTAGCCAAACCTCGCTCCGAATCCAAATCAGGATTACCGATTTCAAAAGAATAGGCGGCAATATGAGGTCCGCGAGAATGTAATTCATCCGCAGTTGGTGGGCGGTAAGAATGCAGGAATGTTCCACCGGTGTAAAATCCACGACCCAAATCATAAGAAAAACCCACAGAGCCGGACAAAGCTAAGAACGTGCGCTCTCTGATATTTCCAATTCGAGGATGAACAAACGATTCAAAAGGTGCAATATGATCCAAATCAAAGCGCAAACCTAGTTCCAAATCCCAAGGACCTTGCTGATATCTTTGAACTCCAAAAACACCGGCATTCCACAAGTTTGTTTCGGTAGTTTCTCTATCAGCCAAAAAATAATATTGATAGTTTGCGGATAAGCCAATCACCCCTCTTTGGAAAATAAACCAAGGGCGGTGATTAGATATCAGCCCCAGCTTCACATTGTTTGTAGTGTATTCTGTACCAATTACAGTAGCCGTTTCAAATTCTTTGTGATTATAGAACCGGTATGAAGTGCTCACTTCCAAAATGCGAAGAAAAGATTCAGACAGGTTGATCTCTGTACGATTCTCAATCCCAAACTTAATCATTTCAATATCTACTCCACTAACGTGCCCTTGAACCGGGTCCGGTGGAATACCATAATTACTGACATAGGAAGAAATAGCGAATCCTGTATTCCCCCAGGATAAATCTCGCCAGAGTCCTATAGAATTTTGGGTTGAGAAATAGTTTGAGTTATCAATTCTACCACCTGGGGCACGAAAATCATCGCCATATCTGGTATTGGTTTCAAAATTAATGGCATAATCACGCCAGGGGAACGTGACTGTTAGCGCCCCTGAAAAACCGGTGTTTACAGAAGAGGCTCCAAGCGTAGCAATTCCGGTAGGTTGTGTGGGAATATTTGTGGGGATTTGATTTCTAACTACATTTATAACGCCACCAATGGCATTTGCTCCATACATCAAAGCAAAAGGACCGCGCAATACTTCTATTTCATCTGCTCCTAATGGGTCTATAGTTACCGCATGATCCGCAGAGGTATATGAAACGTCGCCGGTTTGCATCCCATCCTGCAAAATGACTATACGCTGATCTCCCAAGCCTCTCACTACTGGTCTTGCAGGGGCTGCTCCCATACTTCTTTGATCAAATCCAGGTTTAAAAAGCAGAGTTTCAGAAAGTGTAACTCCCATATTTTCTCTTAATGCATCACCAGACACTTTCAGGGACGAGCGCTGTAAATTCGCACCACGAGTAACATCTCTGTCTGCTCTCACTTCTACTTCATCACCGGAAAGAGTGGTTTGCCGGATTTGAATTGTAATTTTTGTTTCCTGATCCGGCTCCAAGTAAACAGTTATGGTTCTGTTAATGTAGCCTAATCTATGCATAGACAACGTAAATTCACCGGGAGGCATATTCGTAAACAAAAATTCTCCATCCCTGCTTGAGGTAGCAAATCTTTTGATTTCCTCAATGTGCATATACACATAAGGTACCGGCTCACCTGTTTCCTGATCTAATATCACGCCAGAAAGCATACCGGTTTGAATATCATCCGCAATAGATGTATTAACAGATAGAAATAAGGATATTAGCAGGATTAAGAATTTCATTTCATGTAAGTATCAAAAAAAAAAGCACAGCTTCTAATATCTGTGCTTTTTTCAAACATGATTGCAAAGTGTTGTAAGAGATAGCGTAAAAATTAGTCCTCTGTTGGAGCAATTGTTACTAAATCAAACCATAATGTCTCGAAATCAGAATGGTCGATATGAAATACTTCAAACATGACCTGAGTTTCGCCAGCATTTACACCAATCAAGTTGATTACCCATTCATCGCCGGGTAATTGTTCTATTCTGGCCACATCGGTGTCCTGAATAGTCCATTGTAAATTGAACTCTGGATTATCAGTAATGAATAATTCACCATCGCGATCAATAAACATAATCTGCAAAGGTCCAAGTGTTTGACCTTCTTCCACAGTTATTGGAGTTCCTGGATCGTTTGGTGCTTCGTAACGGAATATTTCTTCACCGTCCAGCATAAGCACCATGCCTTCGGCGTTGATGTGTTCGTGCCCGGAATCGCTACATGCATATAGGAATCCGAGTCCAAGAATCATTAGTAGTAGGGGAAATTTTTTAGAAAATGACATTTTTACTCGTTTGTTGGTTGAAGATTTACTTAAAACTATAGCTGTAAATCATTAGATGCAAGTTTGTTGCATTGTTTAACAAATAAATCACATAAATATTGTTTGCGTTCCTTTAATTCTGTATCGTGAATTAATGCTGGTTAACAGTGTAAACCACAGAAAAGATCGCAGTATGGAAAAGACAATATTTATTACCGGTGCAGCATCCGGTATCGGTCGGGAGACCGCTTTATTATTTGCTGAAAGAGGCTGGTTTATCGGTCTGTTTGACCTTAATGATGAAGGTTTAAAAGAAGTAGCATCAGAAATTGGTGAAGACCGTTGCTGCTATGCTAAATTGGATGTAACCAAGGCTGAAAGCTATAAAACAGCTGTTGCTCACTTTCTAAAGCATACGAATGGCAGCATGAATGCCCTTTTTAACTGTGCTGGTATTATGCGGATGGGTCCTTTCGATGAGCTTACCATGAAAGACCACGAAATTACTTTAGACATAAATGTTAAAGGAATTATTGTTGGTATTGATGCCAGTTTAGATGCTTTGAAAGCTACACCTAACTCCTGCATTCTATCCATGAGTTCTGCATCCGCATTTTATGGAGTACCGGATTTATCTGTTTACTCCGCGAGCAAATTTGCAGTTCGTGGTTTAACGGAAGCTCTGAATATAGAATTTGAAAAATACGATATCCGAGTTACGGACTTAATGCCTTTATATGTGAATACTCCAATGATATCCTCTCAGACGCATCAGGCCGGAACATTGAAGTTTTTTGGAGCCAAATTGACTACCCGCCAAATTGCTGAATTGGCATGGAAAGCCGTTCATGGTAAGAAAGTACACTGGATACCGGGTGGCGTGCTTAAAGCTTTAAAAGTAGTATCACGCTTATTCCCTGTAGCAGAACGGCCCACGATGAAGTTTTTAAACAAGTTGAATTAATTTGATTCTGGCTGGTGTATATCAGAAATGACCTACTTTGAAAGATTGTAACTTTTTCTGTTTTATTACCTTAATTTTTGATTGCACCAGCCTCTTTATTCTTGCTCAGACATACGTTATTGTATTAAGGTATGTAAAACACCATCATTCAACGCGTTTATGTCTGACAGAAAATTACTCAAAATCAATGAGCTAGCTCCCCCCATAGAGACATATGATATTTTTGATCGAAAAGTATCGCTTGGTAATTATCGTGGTAAGCGATTATTAATCTGCTTCTTCAGACATGCGGGTTGCCCGTTTTGTAATACCCGAGTGCATAGATTAGATGCAAAAGAGCAAGAATTAAAAGACTTGGGTTTGGAAATGCTATTCTTTTTTGAATCCGAAAAAGACATTTTACTGAATAGTGATTTTCACAGAAAAATTTCTCCGACTCCCATTATTTCTGATCCGGACAGAAAATGGTACACAGCTTACGGCATCGAACAATCTTTTGCAGCTTCCGCAAAAAGTCATTTCAAGAGCTTCTTCTCCCAAGTTGTGCGCGCTAAACTAGACAGAGTGCCGGTTCATTATATGAAGGGAAAAGAATCATTTTCTACAATTCCGGCTGAATTTCTGGTTGACGAATTCGGTATGGTTAGGAGGCTATACTACGCTCAGGGATTGACGGATCAAATGTCGCTTGATTTGATTTTTAAATTTGCCCGGCATTAATACCTGAGACTACGAAATATCAAACCAAACCCTGTGCTAATACTGAATCAGCTACCTTCGTAAAAGCTGCTAAATTTGCTCCTTTTTCGTAATCAACAGAATCGTTTTGCTGTTTGCCATAATTCTGACATTGCTGATGTATAGCATGCATGATTTGGCGAAGTTTTTTATCCACTTTTTTCTCGCTCCAATAAACGCGGGTAGCGTTTTGCGTCATTTCCAGACCTGACACGGCAACACCGCCGGCATTCGTTGCTTTGCCGGGTGCATACATCACATTATTTTGAGCAAAATATTTGATGGCATCTGCCGTACATGGCATATTGGCGCCCTCAGCAACGGCTATAACTCCAGCACTTTTTATTTTTTCAGCTAAAGATTCATCAATTTCATTTTGAGTGGCGCAGGGCAGTGCTATATCATATTCTTCACTTAAGTCCCAAACATTGGCATCGTCAAAATATTCAATTTCAGATGTACCATCAGCCCAATCCGAAATTCGACCACGATCTTCATTTTTGACTTTCATGAGCGAATCCAGCATTTCTTGAGAGATGCCATCTTTACAGTAAGCATAACCTGAGGAATCAGAAGCTGATATTACTACAGCGCCCTCCTCTATCAATTTCTGAATGGCAAATTGCGCAACATTACCGGAACCGGAAACAGCAACGCGTAAGCCTTTAAATTCTTTGTCATTAGCAGCGAGGATTTCTTTTAAAAAGTAAACCAAACCGAAACCCGTTGCTTCAGGGCGGATTAACGTGCCACCCCAGGATATTCCTTTACCGGTAATCGTGCCTGTAAATTCGTTACTAATTCGTTTGTACTGACCAAATAAGTATCCAATTTCTCTGGCTCCAACACCGATATCTCCAGCCGGTATATCTGTATCAGGACCGATATGTCGGTATAATTCTGTCATAAAACTTTGGCAAAACCGCATTACTTCTGCATCTGATTTTCCTTTGGGATTGAAATCAGCGCCGCCTTTACCTCCACCGAGCGGTAGTTTTGTGAGTGCGTTCTTGAAAACTTGCTCAAAGCCTAAAAACTTGAGAATGCTAAGGTTTACTGAGGGATGGAAACGAAGACCGCCTTTGTACGGCCCCATTGCAGAACTAAACTGAACCCGATAGCCACGGTTTACTTGCAAGGTTCCAGAATCATCAAACCAAGGAACTCTAAATTGGATTACTCTTTCCGGCTCTGCAATGTAGTGTAGTAAATTGATTTTCTGATACTTCTTATGTTCGCCGATAAACGGAATAATATGACTCACTACTTCTTTGACGGCTTGTAAAAACTCCGGCTGATTTGGATTCCTTTCAGCCATTTCATCCATAAATTCATCTATCCGCTGTTGATGGCTATTGTTCATATTTTGTTTTGAAATTATTCAGATTCAGGTTTTGTCTTTTTATTATCAACGGATTGCAATTTGGAAATCGTTTCGGATATCACTGCTAACTCCAATGCTTCTAACCTTTTTTTCTCTTTTTGATACTTTTTATCCACTAAAAATTGCAAGGGGCTAATCATGAAGTAAATAAATCCCCCGATAAATGCAGCTACAATAAGAGGCATAATAAGGGCTAGTATTACAGACATTGCCCCAACCGATACCATAACTGTACAATCCCACACATGAGACCGGGCTTTTAAAATCTCTATTGTAGCAGCACTTTTC
>SKIC01000111.1 GCA_007116685.1 Balneolales bacterium | reverse complement strand
GGATGAAACGCTACCGGCTATGCAGGATTTTCATTTTACCTTGATGGCTTGCTTGAATACAGAAAAAATCAAAAGGCTCAGAACCTATGCGGTGGTCGTGAGAGAAGATGATTATGGGAGGATTAGCGATGTGCGTTTTGAGAAATTTGGAAAGCAAATCAACAAGCAGTTGTTTTCTGCAATAACTCTACTTAAAGCCCATAACAAATGGAAAGAGCAGCAATCCAATTTGAAAATCAGGATTCGTAATTATGTTGAGAATTATATTCGAGCCGGAAACAAAAATGCTGCTGTAGACTTACTTACTAAGATGGATATGTACGCTTATGATTCCGGTTTTTCAGACTGGCGCCTTTTATTTATGAGGATTCTGCCTATCTCAATACTCAGGTTTATTTATCGTAGTTAAGCTTTAGGCGATATGAGTTGTAGGTAACATCTTATGGTCGTAACTTTGAGGCACATTTAATACAAATTAGCGGCTTTTATGTATCGTTTTTTAATGCGGTTACTGGGGTTTAACATTACAGATAAACTAAAGAGAGACTCAAAAACCCTGGCTAAGTTATTTCTTTTCATTTTTGCCATAGTCACATTATACAGTTTGATGTTTCAACTGATTATGGCCTACGAAGGGCGCTCATATTCCATAATTGATGGTATTTACTGGGCCTTGGTTACCATGACCACACTTGGCTATGGCGATATCGTTTTTGAATCTGACCTTGGCAGATTTCTTTCTCTTATCACATTGATGTCTGGTGTTGTTATCCTTTTGGTAATCTTGCCATACACCTTTATTCAGTTTTTTTATACTCCCTGGCTGGAAGCGCAGGCTGAAGCAAAAGCTCCTAAAAAACTACCGGATAGTTTAACAGATCACGTAATTATTACAAATTTTGATCCCATTGCGGAAGCTTTGATTGAAAGATTGATATCACACAAGGTTCCCTACGTAATATTATTCAGAGACTTGGATAAAGCTACGGAAGTTAACGATATGGGCTATAAAGTTGCTTATGGAGAATATGATGATATTGAAACATGGAAGAAAATGCGTGTTGATCAGGCATCTATGGTAGTGGCTTTAAATAATGACATGATTAATACTTCCACAGCTTTCAATATCCGCGAAATCAATCAGGATATACCTATAATTACATCCTGTAATTCAGAAGATTCCGTTGATATTTTGAAGTTAGCAGGTGCTACTTATGTTTTTCAAATTGGTAAGATTTTGGGTAGTGCACTTGCCAGAAGGACTATGGGTGGCAGTGCGCGTGTACACGTAATTGGACATTTTGAAAAACTGATTATTGGCGAAGCTCCCATCGTAGATACTCCACTTGTTGGCAGAACTTTGGGAGAAAGTGAACTTCGTAAAAATACAGGCATGAATGCGGTTGGAGTATGGGAGAGAGGACGTTTTGAAATGGCTCGACCGGACTTAGAATTAACCGAGAAATCTGTTTTGGTTCTTGTGGGCTCATTGGAACAAATGAGAGCCTACGATGAATTATTTGGTATATATCATGCTGATGATGCTCCTGTTATCATTATTGGTGGTGGAAGAGTTGGTCGGGCAGCTGCTAAGACTTTGGAAGGACGTCAGATCCGATATAAAATTGTTGAAAAAGATACGCGTCGTATACGCAATACCAGAGATTATGTAGTAGGGGATGCGGCTGATATCGATACTTTAAAAGAAGCCGGTTTAGACGAGGCGCATACTATCATCATCACTTCTCATGATGATGAAATCAATATGTATCTCACCATCTATTGCCGAAAATTACGACCTGACATTCAAATTACATCCCGTGCGACCTTAGAAAGAAACATAAATAGTATGCACAGAGCAGGGGCAGATTTTGTGATGTCTTACGCTAAAATGGGTGCCAATGCAATTTTCAATTTAATTGAAAAAGACGAATCACTATTACTCGCTGAAGATATTCATTTATTCAAGGTGAAGACGCCTAAGGCGTTGGAAAATAAGAAGATATTTGAAACGGATATTCGTGAAAAAACTGGTGCTAGTATAGTTTCGATTCAGAGGGAAAATGAAGAAATTATTATCAATCCCGATCCTGATATTTCTTTGAAAAAATGCCAGGAAATGGTTTTGATTGGTGATATTCAATCCGAGCAATTATTTAAAGATGCTTATAATTAATCAGAAATATCTGTAACGCATCCCAAAGAGGCAGAGGTTACCAGTTTTCTGAATTTCAACAATGTGCCGTTTGTAATATCGTCTTTTGGGCGCTTCCAGGTTTGCTTCCTATTGGCAATTTCCTCATCACTCAATTCTGCTAGAATGCTATTGTTTTCAGCATCAATAGTTATGATGTCGCCGTTTTCTAGTAAACCAATAAGTCCACCTTCGTAAGCCTCCGGACTCACGTGTCCAACTACAAAACCATGTGTACCTCCGGAAAAACGACCGTCAGTAATTAAGGCTACATCTTTTCCTAATCCTGCGCCCATTATTGCAGCAGTAACTTTTAGCATTTCTCGCATTCCAGGGCCACCTTTGGGTCCCTCATAACGAATTACAACCACTTCACCTTTTTGTACTTCGCCTTTGGTGATGCCTTCAATGCAAGCTTCTTCGCCTTCATATACTCGGGCAGGTCCGCTAAACTGTGTACCTTCTTTTCCTGTGATTTTCGCCACCGAACCTTCTTCAGCCAGATTTCCATAAAGAACCCGTAAGTGTCCGGTCATTTTTAGTGGTGCGGAAACAGGAGCAATGATTTTTTGATCTTCTTTTAATGATGGAAGTTCTGCGAGATTTTCAGCAATCGTTTTACCTGTTACGGTTAGGCAGGAGCCATCCAATAAATCATTTTCCAAGAGCAATTTCTGAACTCCGGGAACGCCTCCAACTTCGTGTAAATCTTCCATCACATATTGTCCGCTCGGTTTTAAGTCGGCAAGGTAGGGAGTACTGTTACTGATGGTTTTAAAATCGTCTATTGTGAATGGAATTTCTGCGGCATGAGCGATTGCAAGTATATGAAGAACGGCATTCGTGGAGCCGCCAAGTGCAATAATAACTCTGACAGCATTTTCTATTGATGCACGTGTTACGATATCCTTAGGACAAATATTTTCCTCAAGAAGATTGCGAATCGCTGCACCGGAATCCTGACACTCTTTCCATTTTTTCTCGTTGGATGCGGGTGTGCAAGATGAGTAGGGAAGACTCAGCCCCAAAGTTTCAATGGCCGAAGCCATAGTATTTGCGGTGTACATACCGCCACAAGCACCGGCACCCGGACAGGCATGGCTTAAAACTTCCTGATAGCGACCTTCATCAATTTTTTTCTGCAAATAAGAACCGTATGCTTCAAATGCGGAAACTACGTCCAATTTTTCGCCACCTAAAAAACCCGGTTTAATGGTGCCGCCGTAAATCATAATTGAAGGGCGATTTATTCGCAACATGGCCATCACGCTACCGGGCATATTTTTATCACATCCCGGAAGTGTAATAAGTGCATCATACCATTGTGCACCCATCACAGTTTCTATGGAATCGGCAATGATTTCACGGGATTGCAAAGAGTATTTCATACCCGTGGTTCCCATGGAAATGCCATCACTCACACCGATAGTATGGAAAATTAAACCTGTTAAACCCGCTTTTTGAACACCGTCTTTTGCTGTTTTTGCAAGGTCATTGAGGTGCATATTACAGGGATTTCCTTCCCAGCCCATACTGGCAATTCCAACTTGTGCCTTGCTGAAATCTTCTCTGCTCATCCCCGTGGCATGAAGCATAGCCTGGGAACCAGCCTGTGAAGGGTCTTCGGTTAATCTGCTGCTAAAACGGTTTAATTTATTGTTAGACATACATTATTCGGGTTTAGGAGGCTTTGAAAACCGTCTTTTTGCCCAATATCTTCGTTATCTGGATTTTAAAATCCTCACATATGACCAATATGCTGCGGTTTTAAAATCCTTCTGGCCTCGATCTTGAACAAAAATCCTGGTTTTTCAGAGCCTCCGTTTAATAAAATCAGAAATAGACGGTGTAAGATAGGTTATAAATCAATAATTAAGTCAAATGACTTTTATCATACTTGGCAATTACCCAGACGGCATGGATTATTCCGGGGATGAAACCGAGGATAGTGAAGAGGATATTAAACCAAAATACCCGCCCGATTCCTACTGTGAAAAAGACTCCAAGAGGAGGGAAAACGATGGCAAATAAAATTCGGATGAAGCTGATCATAAAACTAGTCTTTTGAGGTTTGTCCTGTAGTATATTGGGCAATTTTGTGGTTATAAAGGATGAATAAACCCATCACTAATCCCCATTGAACAAAACAGGTAGCAATGGAGTAGGGGTTGAATGGATTCCACCAGTCATCCGGTGCAAAGGAAAAGACAGACTGATAAAACCACCAGCCCAAAAGTAAAATAGCTTCTAGTGGAATCACGTATTTGATGATAAAAGTCCACCAATAGCCACTTTTTAGACCTTCATCTTGGGTATTTATCAGATTATCTCTGAATTCCATCACATTATATTTTATAGCCATGAAAGCGATAAAAGCTCCTGATATCATCAATCCTACACCCCAAACGAAATCCTGGTTTCCAAAAACGGTGAGATTTACGGCTGAGGGAATCCCCAAAATAAAACCCGTAATACAGATAATATAAGTGGCTTGTTTTCGGGAAACACCGGTATCTACAAATGCACGAACGGCAAGTTCAATCATGGCAATTAAGGAACTCATTGCTGCAAAACTGAGTGCTAAAAAGAACAGTATCGCATAAATCCGTCCGCCTGTCATTTCCAGAAATAATTGTGGCATCCAGATGAATGTAAGTCCGGTAGAGGCGGGGCCGGAGGTTTGCATTACCTCGATAATCTCACTGCGCGACATGGTACTACCGAGAATGGCAAATACCGTTGAAAAGATGATTATGGCAGCAGTCAGCGAAACCAAATTATTCCCAATACCGGTTTGTAAGGCTCTTACCGTCACATTGTCTCTCAGTTTCATATAGGCGGCATAACTGAGAATTAATCCCCAGCCTGCTCCGGTATCCCATGCGTTTTGGGTTAAGGCTTCCAGCCAAAGTGTGGGTTCGGAAAGCGAAGACCAATCCGGTGTAAACAGAAACCTGATGCCTTCAAAACTCCCGGGTAGTGTTAGCACTTTTATTAAAGAAATCAGAAGAATGAGCAGGAGGGATGGAACCAGTACAAAATTTACCCGTTCAATCATTTTTACGCCATTCAGGATTACATATCCCCCAAGACCAATAGCCATTCCATGAAAAATAACCGGCCACCAGGAGCCTTGAAAACCGTCCCATACCATCATGGCAGTATCTGTATCGGGAGGGAGTCCGCTAAAGCCGGAATAGAGCAAATAATAAATACACCAACCTGCTACTACGCTGTAATAAAACATGATGGCCAGGGCAACGAATCCAATAAAACTGCCCATCCATGCGAATTTTTCGCCAATGAGAGCAATAGTAGAGCCTACCACGCCTTTCCGGCCATTTCTACCGATAGTATATTCTGCTATGATAAGCGGAATAGACCAGAGAAAAAGCGCCAAAACCCAGGCAAACAAAAACGCGCCTGCACCATCTTCTGTACCATTTAGTGCGGCTATTCTCGGAAATCGCCAAATATTACCCGTCCCGACAGCAATACCGAGAACACTTATAATTAGACCCCATTTCGAAAACTGTTGAACATTACTCATGGTGTATCATTTTGCAGAGCGTTAATCACATCCTTAAGGACATTCCTTTCGTTCGTGGAAACATTTCTATCTTTTAGCATAAATTCAAGTGTAGATATCGTCTCTTTTGCATCAAGACGAGCGATTGCCTCATACATGGTGACTCTATTTCTGCTATAGATTTCTTCGGGAATGCGACTCAAATATAAATCAACTGCCGCGCTTCGTGCTCCGGGCATATTGTGAAATTGGGTTAAAGCGATTAATGCATCTCTAATGTAATAATCATCGCCAATTTGAGAGGCAAGTTCGTAAATCAGATCAAAACTGCGTTCGCAGTCGGTAGCATACTGCAAACCTTGTATAACCGCACGTCTGTGAATATGCCTCCATGACCAGCCTTCAATATTCTCTGAGAGCGCATCGTAGGCTTTATCAGGGTAGTATTGGCCAAATAACTTCATAGCCTCGGCAGAAACGAAATAAGAGGTGTCTCTGGTCATTTCGAGAAGGAAGTTCTCGGTTAGTTCTGATTCGAAATCATGCAAAAGATAAAGTGAGGCTAATCTGACCTGGCCTTCGGGCTCATTCTCAAACGTTCTTGTTTTGGCAAAAGCCTGAATTTCAGGAGTTCGGAAATTAGCTAAGTATTCTACAGCACGCTGACGAACTGCAAAGAAAGGATCATTTTCGGCAATTTCCAGAAAAACTGATTCCGAATTTTCGTAGCCATTCTCATAGAGAAATTGTAGAGCTCCTAATCTCACCGCAATAGATGGGTGCCGTAAGCGATCAAGATTTTGTTCTACAGTTCCATAATTCCGGAATTCCGCCAATTGGATACGATCAGGATCAACGATAATATCAGAGAGTTCTAAACCGTCAATTTCAAACACAAAGGTGCTGTCTGGGGTATTCAGGAAAACCTGTTTTTGGAGTGTGTCTGTTGGCGAAATGAGTTCAATATCAAAAAGCATAGAAAAGACAGGTTGCTTCTCTATATCTTGTAGTTGATTGATGCTTAATTGATTACGTTCTATTTCGGGGATAATTTCTAGGGTAGGATGACCGGGTTCATGAAACCATTGTCTGAAAAACCATTGCAGCGATTCGCCTGTTTCTCTTTCAAAAACGGATTGCAAATCATCAACAGAAACAGCCTGAAATGCAAAATCCGTTAGCCATGCATTATTGGCTGCCCACCACATATCATCTCCCAAATGATGGTGCAACATGCGCAGGATTTGTCCGGCTTTTTGATAGGTATGGCGATCATACATATCCTCAGGTTCCATGTAGCGAGCACTGATGACCGGACGCCTCATGGTTGCGGCTTCACGAAAATAATCCTGGCGATGTTGTAAATTTGCCCAGATGGCTTCGTCATGTCCCTGCATAAATTCACGAAATAGAATTTCAAAATAATTAGCGAAGCCTTCGTTTAATGCCAGATTAGCCCAATCACGAGTGGTTACCAAATTTCCATACCACTGATGAGCAACCTCGTGCATAATTAAATCCTGATTCGATAAATCCTGAAAGCCTCTTTCATCAAATTGGACGCCATCGAATAAAAATGTTGCGGTAGTATTTTCCATACCGCTTGCTATGAAATTACGCACCGGCACTTGGGCATAAACCGGATCCCATGGATACGCAACGCCCGTTTTCTTCTCCATAAAATCAAACATAGCCTCAGTATGGGCATAGATGATATCTACATAGTTCTCAAATTGTGGCTCGGTGTAATAGCGAAAAAGAACTCCGTTATGCAATCTCTCTGTGAGTGAAAATTCACCCACAGCTATGGCTAATAAGTATGGAGAGTGTGGTTGATTGAGCCTCCAGTAATCGGTGCGCAGGGAATTTTCGGGAGAGAAGGTCTGGGAAACAAGAATCCCGTTAGATATGGTTTGATAAGTATCGGGTACAGAAATCCAGACTTCCTGAGTGGCACGTTCTGCCGGATGATCAATGGTGGGATACCAAAAACTGTTGTCTTCTGGCTGGCCCAAGGTCCAAACCTGGCGCGGAACTTGTGTGTCTTTCAGATGCGAATTTACGAAATAGAGTCCACGAGCGGGTGGCGTTGACCGAAAGGAAATCCCAATCTTCAAACTGTCGTTACGGGCATGAAAGCGATGCAAATTAATCGAAACCGTAGAGGAGTCTTGCTCAAAATTAAGCAGTTGTCCGCCGGGTATAACGTAAATGGAATCGAGCTCTGTGGTTTTGGAATCCAATACGAGTTCTACGTTGGTATTCCGCATAGAAGTCAGCAAAAGTTCGGTTTTTCCTATGACTTGCTGTTGCTCAAAATCGAATTGCACCCAAAGTTTCTGATGTTGTAAGTCCCAGGTTCGGGGGCGCATGGCCTGTTCGGGATGGGAGGGGATAGTCCAGCTTCGGGCTGCCATTTCGGCTTCAATGCGATTAAGCTCACTTTGGCTTAAAGTAAATTCACGCTGCCCTGAGCAGGATAAAAGGAAGAGAAGCGCTATCGTACTAAAAAGCACATATAAAGCGTTTGAATTGTTTTCAGTCATCTTTAATTATTTTCCAAATTGTCGAAAGCTTTTGATTATCGCCGGCTCTATTCCTATTATTGCAGGCTAATTCACGTACAGGCGTAACTACGAAAATAAGCCACTTGTTACAAACCAAAAAGTCTGATGCAAAAAGACCATAAAACGCTTAATAAAATATTTGCTGGCGTAGCATTTATAATCCCTTTTATACTTTATTTGATGACAATCCCGCCTACAGCTAGCTTCTGGGATTGTAGCGAACGTATTGCCTGTGCTTGGGGGCTGCAAATTCCTCACCCGCCGGGAACGCCATTATATCTGCTCCTGGGCCGCGTTTTCTCTATGTTTGTAGCAACCGATTACGTTGCTTTAAGCATTAACATTATGAGTGCTGTGGCTTCCTCCATCACAATTGCACTTTTATATTTGATTATTGTACGATTCGTTCGTGAATTTCGTGGTCATCCTGATACTTACACAACTATTGATAAAATCGGAGTTTATGGTGGTGGACTTATCGGTGCGCTCACCTTTGCTGTTACTGATAGCCACTGGTTTACTTCCATTGAAGCAGAGACCTACGCTTTGTCATTGATGTTTACTGCCCTCGTAGTATGGCTGGTTTTGAAATGGTCTGAGAATCATAATATGCCTAGAAGTGAGCGCTGGTTGATTCTTATCACTTTCCTTTTTGGATTGGCATTTGGAGTCCACTTGCTGAGTTTGCTGGCTATTTTCTTTGTTGGGCTGATTATTTATTTCAAGAAGTTCGAGTTTGAATTCAAATCCTTCATCATTGCCGGCGCTTTGGCGATTGGTTCTTTCTTTTTGATTTTCCCATTCACCATCATCCAAATTCCAACAATAGCAGGGGATGTGAGTGATTTTACAACCGGATTGATTGGCCCGGTAATGTTCTTATTCATGATTGTTGGTTCACTGGCGTTTGGTATTTATTACACACAGACCAGAAAACTCAGAATGGCCAACATGATTCTGGTGGGCTATGCTATGATTTTAATCGGATATTCGTCATTTACGATGATTTATCTGCGGTCCCAGACCAATCCCGCCATTGATCAGAATTCGCCTGATACCGTTGAGCGGTTTATCAGTTATCTGAAGCGTGAGCAGTACGGTCAGCAACCCATTCTGAGGGGATTTAGCTACAACAATCAAATTGGCGATATCGACAGAAGTGAAGAGAAATTCTTCCCCAGACGTCACTCCAGAGAAGGTTTCCACATGAGCAAATACGCTGAGTATGACAGCGATTGGAGTTTTTTCTGGCGTTATCAAGTCGGGCACATGTATATGAGATATTTCATGTGGAATTTTGTTGGGCGTGATGCAGATATACAAGATTCGAGGTGGTATTCGGGATTCGGAGATACTCAAAACAGCGATAATCCCGCCAACAATGCCTTTTTCTTTCTACCGCTCTTTGTGGGCTTATTTGGGATGTTTTATCACTTCACAAAAGATTGGAAACGCGCCTTCAGTGTTCTTGTCCTGTTCGTAGCAACAGGACTTGCCATCGTTGTTTATTTGAATCAAACGCCGTTTCAACCCAGGGAAAGGGATTATTCCTATACGGGCTCCTTCTTTGCCTTTTCGATATGGATAGGCTTGGGGATAACGGGACTGATAGAATTGGTTCGGGATTATTTGAAATCTAATAAAGTGGCTGCTTATGCCAGTCTTGGTCTGTTAACCTTGGCACTTCCGGTATTGGTAGGTTCACAAACGTATTCAAATAACGACAGAAGTTTACGATGGGTGGCACCTGATTACGCTTATAACTTGCTAAACTCAGTAGCACCGTACGGAATCATTTTCACAAATGGCGATAACGATACATTCCCTCTCTGGTATTTGCAGGAAGTAGAAGGTATCAGAAGAGATGTGCGAGTGGTGAATTTGAGTTTGTTGAATACCACCTGGTATATCAAGCAGATGAAAAATAAATGGAACCATGAAGCGCCACCGGTTCCGATTTCGCTAACGGATAATGAAGTTTTGCGTGTAGAAGACAAATTCCAATTCCAGAGAGCATCAGATTTCTGGAGGCCGCGCGATGTTCGTATTCCTGTTGATCGTGATTTACTCAGAGCTATCCACGAAGGAGATGACGATGCAGCTGATTTATCCGGATTCCCGTCAACGTATCTTGAAAAAGGCACAGAAATGGGTTTTGGAATTCCTTTGGATGAGTTAGATGATGAAATGAGTTGGTTCTTCGAAGGACGTTTCCTTGCCCAGGATCGCTCAGGTAATGATCTCTACTACACTCGTGTTCAGGATGATATGGTGATGGAAATCCTTCGCACCAATCAGTGGATTCGTCCGGTGTATTTTGCTATTACCGTAAGCCGTGACGGGCAGATGAATATGCAGGATTATTTCCGATTGGAAGGAAAGGCATGGAGAGTAGTTCCTCAGCGGCAATCTGCTTCCCGTAATAATATGGGCTGGCTGGATGCCGACATACATGCTGAGCGTTTAAAGAGTTTCCGATTCAGAGAAACCAATAACGAAAACGCCTACTTCGACGAAAACATCCGCCGATTGCTTGATAACTACAGAACCATATTTACGCGTCAGGCAAATCACTACCTGAATCAGGGCGATTTGGATCAGGCTCGCTACTGGTTAGAGTGGGGAGAAGAGCAAATTCCATTCAACGTAGTTGAGGGCGATGTAGGTAGTATGATTAGTTATGCTTTCCGATATGCAGAAGTTGGAGCACACGATCGCTCAGTACCAATTGCTGAAATCGCAGAAAACAGACTGAGACGTAACTTTGAAAATGGCATCAATCAACTCAACATACTGGAGCAAAGAATTGATGAAGCCAGAAGATCAGGTAACCAAAGCCGATTGAGAAATCTGAACCAACGCCGTCAGACCTTAATGCGGGATATTTCATTTGATTCCAGCAGATTGATGGTC
>SKIC01000172.1 GCA_007116685.1 Balneolales bacterium | reverse complement strand
TAGACTTATTGACACGCTGGCAGAGATTATTCGAGAGATTAAGGATAAGTTCAAAAAACCTGAGCTTAAGCCTATTTCGGTTAAAGACAAAGACTGATACGCCCGTATTTTTTGATTATTCTGGCATCTTTATTTTGGTGGGGCAGTTATAAATTGTTGATTAAACGTAGGGTTTGAGGGGGTTCTGAGTTTTAATTTTAAAATCCTTCAACGGATTTTGGATAATGGCGTCTAAGTAATCGAACAACAAATTATCACCCGTATTATTTATTATTTAGGAGCCATTATGTACCGCCTCATCACACTTATCACCTTCCTGCTGATTGCATCATCAGCATTTGGTCAAAACAGAAGTCCTCATCAAAACTTTGTAATGCAATTTGGCGAGGATCTCCAGCTCACCGAACAGCAAATTTCTCAAATTGTTGCCTTGCAGCTCGAGCGTAGAAGTGCTATGCAAAAGCAAAGACGTTCACCTAGACAAGGCGAAGCACGCCGCGGACAACCACAGAATGAACAAAGAATTGGTCAAACTCGGGGAGATCAAAGAGCGTCTCAGGAAGGACGATTCTCTGAGGACAGGGAAGAGCATCATAATCAAATCATGAGCATTCTTACAGATACTCAAAAAGCCCAATTGATTGAATTACGCAAGCAAAGAGCAAATCAAGCGCATAATTATCGTACGATAAAACATGCAGAAATGATTAAAAAAGCTGATTTGAGCAGATCAAAATCCAGAGATGTCCAACGCATACTTGACGCACACAGTAAATCTATGCTGGACTTACAACTCGCCCGCATTGAAAGTGGAACAATGGGAAGCGATCAGCAAGCAAGACGTGCAGCAAATGCTGAAACCCACAATAAACTAAGAGAAATGCTCACAGTAGCGGAGTACGAAGCTCTTGGCTTTGGATTGGGAAACCGGCAAAACTTCGAGGGTCGCGGGCAGCAGCGATCCGGATTTAACCGAAGATAGCCTGCCCTAAAGGGAAAACAGAGCCCATCTTATCCAGAGGGCTCTGTTTATTTTTAATCATCAGCAAAGACAGTTGTGACAAGTAAACTTTCAAAAAACTTCTTAAAAAGCGCATATTTGTTATACAGATGCTAACTTGAGAAATACGGCAATAGTGAAATCACAATGTCTTATCTGACAAAAAAAGAATTTGAATCCAGTATCGATGAACTTTATCCAAGGTTACACCGCGCTATGACTGCTTATCTGTATGGAACCTCACTAGAACCGGATGATATCCTTCAGGAAACTTTTCTTAAAGCGATACGGAATCTGCATACCTTTCAGGGTGGCGCAAGTTTATATACCTGGATGTACAGCATTGCCCGAAATATCTGTATTGATCAATTCCGAAAATTAAAACACGAAAAAAAACGTGATTTTGCTTCGGTGGAGGAATTACCAATAACAGCGGAAGAAAAAAACAACACCGAAGAAATCAATCTGCTTAGAAAAGCCATTATGTCCTTACCTGATGATTTACGAGAATTGGTAATAATGAAAGCCATTGATGAAATGGGCTACAGACAAATCTCAGACATTACCGGGGTTAATGAACAAACGTTAAAAAGCCGGATGCTTAAGGCAAGAAAACTTCTTTCCATAGAACTAAAGAAAATGGGAGTCAGATCATGAACGAAAGAGATATTCTGGAACTGAAAATCAATGATGCCGTCGATGGTCTTCTCTCAGAGCCTGAAATAGACCAATTAAAATCACAATTAGAGAAATACCCTGATTTACAGGAAACCTTTAATGATGTGATGAACCTGCCTGATTTCGCTAAGGCTTATCCAATACAGGAACATGAACCTGCTATTACTGCATTAAAACAAGAAATGATTTCTCAAGAAACCAGGATTTACTTCTTGAGTGGAAATAACATCTTAAAATATGCAGCAGCTATCGCGATAATGATATTTATGACCTCAACCTATCTCTTTATCTCAAACCCTTCTTTATCTCAGGAAAGAGAAGTTTGGGATACCGTTTGGATGGAAGTACACCAACCAGCCGGTCTTGAGCAAGATGACACCGAGACTTATCTGGGCTTTTTAGATAATTTTTTAGGAGAAGAGTAATCATGCAAGTAGCACCATTCAAAGTTATCCTGGCATTTTTGGCCATTTTCTTTTCCGGAGTTGCATTAGGATATGTTATTTCTGATTTGAATTTAAAAATACTAACGCAAGACAGCGTTGAACGTCCTGCCGAAGAAACCGAAACCGCAAGGCAGAGACTTATAGATTATCTGGAATTAGATGAGAACCAGCGTGAGCCATTTTTTATAGCATTCAGAGCATATCGTAATGATATTCGAGACCTGATGAGAACAAATCGCAGAGCTGAGCAAGAAGAAATAAGAACTCGTTTTGATCAATTCCATTCTGATTTAGAGATTATCCTCACCGAAGAGCAAATAGAGACGATAAAAAGTAGAATGCACCCGGATTCTCTCAGAAATTATGATAGAAGAGGTGCACAGCGTGGTGAGCAAATGAGAGGTAGAAGTCAAATGCGATAGTTCGAATTCTGTAGCGGAAGTACTAATTCAAAATTGCTACCTTTGGCAATGACTTTTCGAATCGCAAAATTTGTATTCATTGGCGGCTGTATAGGCACAACGCTTAGGTTTATTGTTGGCTTACTTGTAATGGCTCAATTTGGTGAGGATACCAGACCTGTTGCAACACTGACGGTAAATATCATCGGATGTTTTTTATTGGGCTTGGTCTCAATAATTGTCTGGACTAAGAACTGGCCGGTTAAAGAATTTTTGGGCGCCGGTATTCTTGGCTCATTCACTACATTTTCTGCCTTTAGTGAAGATATGGTTTGGTTATTTAGGTATGACCTCAGTTTATTCTCGATTTATCTGGCCGCATCTCTTTTATTTGGATTAGTTGCCGTTCATGCAGGTAAGTATATAGGCTCAAGGAGGTTAGGTAGATGGCGTTAACCATTCTGATTATTCTAGCCGGAGGAATTG
>SKIC01000138.1 GCA_007116685.1 Balneolales bacterium | reverse complement strand
GAACCCGAAATAGTAACATTGTTGGCTCCCAAATCTAAGTTGGAATTTGTCTCTTGTATGAAATTACCCAGCGTAAAATTTGTCGATACAGTAGTTACACTACTACCCGTTAAGCGCAATGCAGCAATATCAATGGAAATATTGATATCAATCGCATCAGCATTTTGAATGATGAACGTATTATCCCCACTGGTAAAATCAGCAGCAACAGGCTCTGCCCCACTGCCATCAGTCTCAGTATTCCAGTTACTTGTCACACTGAAATCACCTGAACCAACCGAGTAAAAGGTTGTCTGTGATAAAGCAGACAAAGGAGCTACTAAAAACAGTATCACCCCAAAAAAGATGTAGTTCAACCTTACCATATAACAGCGCCGCAATTAGATTACAGAAATAGGAATGCGTAATTCCTGCATTAATAATTATTAACAAACTATAAGACTTGTAAAGAATATAAGCAATTAATAGTGCTCTAAGTAGTAATTAATCTTCACATAAACCAATTATCGCCCAGAATAGCTCTCCTTTATTATTTTTTAACCTAAATCATCTTCTCCAAAATAAAATCCAATCATTGGGATCAATTTTGTAATCCTGAACGGGTCCTAATTGCACGCTTGTCCAACTGTTTGAAACAGGAACTGTAATCACATTACCGGCAAGCTGAACCTGTACCGGCATGTGAAAAGGCATATTGTCTGGCGTTTGCCAGTACATCATTAGCCGGGAACCCTCTCTCCTGTGAATCAAACGTGGTAAATTGGGTTGACGCAAGTACATCTCAAAAAACCAGCTCAAATCTTTGCCATGTATTTCTTCTGCCAGGGCGATAAACTCGTCTGTGGTAACATGGCGCATGTGGCTACCATCTGTAATTTTTTCCATTTCAGGGTCCGGATAGGCAAACCTTCTTAATAAGGTGAAAAAGTTATCATCTCCCATTTGATATCTGAGCATGTGCAATACCCACGCCCCTTTCATGTAAGGATCCCGTCCACGAAACATTTCTGAGGCCGACATTGGCTCCTGAGGCGCAACGGCGTAATCGTTGTTTATACGATCGCGAATCATACGCATAAAGTGACGGTATTGCGCATCGCCACGCAGATATTCCGCATACAAGGGCTGCATATAGGTTCCGAATCCCTCATGAATCCAAAAATCTTTCCAGTCGCTGGCGGCAACCATATTTCCCCACCACTCATGGGCTAATTCATGATGATGCAAGTCATCAAACTCAGAGCCGGTTCGGAATACGGTATCATTTTGAAAACCTGCTCCGTAGGC
Organism: Balneolales bacterium; assembly: GCA_007116685.1. GTDB lineage: Bacteria > Bacteroidota > Rhodothermia > Balneolales > Natronogracilivirgulaceae > SKIC01. Next base: position 1,740 of record SKIC01000138.1, on the reverse strand, counting down.
AATCAAGGTTTGATGCTCCATGCCAAAGAATGGCGCCTCAACAATCCCATATTTATCCGCTCGGAAAGGATATGGGCCAAGCAGTTTTTCAAAATGAGCCATTTGATCCATAGCGTCTACCAATAGGTTTTCGGCTTTTCGTCTGTTTCCGGGTAGATGCCAGAAATATACCGGTACAGTATCACCCGCTACGCTCACAAAACTATCCTCAATAACTTCATAGGGCGCGATATTAATTGAGACGGCGTAATTATTTATGGGTGTTGAGGTAAACCAGCGAAACGTTTTTGTGCCATCTTCATGAAATTCGGATCCGCGAAAACGGCCATTAGAAACCGCTGTTAAAAAATCGGGAACACGAACCGTTACCGCTACAGAATCAGCACGATCAGAAGGATGATCTTTATTTGGCCACCAAATATTAGCACCATTACCCTGACAACTTACACCAATGAAGGGATCTCCATCCGGAGTTTTACTCCACGTAAAACCACCCGACCAAGGCGGATTATCAGCAATTCTCGGTTTTCCCGAATAAGTGATTTCTACGGCAAACTTCTCGCCCGCCTGAAATGGAAACTCCGGCCTTATGCGTAATAAACCATCCGGCATAGAATAATCACTAACTTCGATATCATCAGGAGTTAAAAAACGTACGGAGTGAACTACAAATACAGTGTCAAAATCTACTTTAATGACCGGCAAATGCTCTTTTACATGCGCATGTATTACCGTTGTTCCAATTAAGAAGCTGTCTTCCGGCTGTACCTGAAAATGCAAATCATAAAAGTGAACATTATATGCCGCTTGCTCGGGCATCAATGGACCACCGGAATCCATAATATTATAGGGCTGCGGAGTATCGAGAAAAAGGGAAAACAGAAGAAATAATGCGGATAAACTATACATAGGTTTGAAATAAAGAGGTTCACTCAACAAGCCCAAAAATAGTAATTCTCAATCGTATTGATAACGATTTCTTAAGTTGAATTTTAATTTTGCTAACCTTACTCTAATAAATAGCTTAAATCTATCTATAAGGACTTTGAATGACATGACTAAGCAGATTGCGTCTTCCTTTACATTACCACTGATTGTGGTTTTCGCAGTTTGCTGTTTTTCAGTTAGCAAATCTGTTTACGCCCAAAACTTTTTTCTTAGTTCTTACACAGTAGAACAAGGTTTGCCCCAATCTGTTATCTATACTATGATGCAAGATGATAAGGGATATCTATGGTTTGGCTCACAAGATGGAATTTCTCGATTTGATGGCATCCAATTCACCAACTATTCTACTCCAAACGGTCTTGTTCAAAATATTTCCCGAATAATAATGCAAGATAGCCGTGGTTTTATTTGGATTGGCACCGATGGTGGGCTAAGTATTTTTTTCAATGATATTTTCTTCAATTACAATACAACCAATGGTCTACCCGCCAATGGAGTTAGGGCCTTTCTGGAAGATGAAGAACGGAAAATTGTGTGGATTGGCACCATGGGTGGCGGCTTGGCAAAATATACCAATAACCCTATGCTAATTCAGCAGGTAGATCTTGGAGAATTCAACAATACTACCATTTTTGATTTGGCTTCCAATAATGAGGGCGAACTATTCATGGCTACTAATACTGGTTTATTGGTTTGGAAAGAGGGAACCGCGCCAAGATTATTAACCACTGATGATGGATTAGTCAGCAACGAAATACGCTCAATATATTCAGACAAGAACAACGTTCTATG
>SKIC01000286.1 GCA_007116685.1 Balneolales bacterium | reverse complement strand
TTCCACTAGCACGGTCATACACCAACAAGCGGGAGGAATCCCTGGGCTCTGCGGGCTCCTGAGCAATCAAATGCTCGGGCAAATCATAATTGAAGTCGTTTATATGCATAGAATCTATTTTGATGGGCAAAGGTACAAAATCTATTCTTTATTCTATCTTGAAATACAATGTGCCACGTTGTTTATTGTAGAAAAGATATTTTGAGTGGAATCACTTATTATCTACAACTTATCATCTCTCTTTCATTTCATCACAATTACGTGTGGTAAAAAGCATTGTTTTTTGGACTTTACTCCTGCTTTGGGGATTCATTTCGTTTCCTTCGAATACCTGTGCCCAAAATTCCGGCTTAGATACCATACCCACACTCGATAACCTTCTGGCCGAATTGCTTTTTGATCCTTTTGAGGATGACCCCGAAACGATTATTGAAAACTTCAATATCCTACTTGCTTACGAAGCCTGGACGCAAAACCGGGCGCGGGATACTCGCACATTCATCCCATTGGCCGAACAACTTGATAGGCTAACCGAACAGGCTCGCTCCGAAATGCTCATTGGAGTCCACTTAGCCATCATTTTGGAAGAATACGTAGTGATGGAAAGCGGAGTTTTACCCATCACGGATACCGCCATCGCCCGATTGGATTCTGCGGCTAGCCGATACAGAGAAATCATACAATTTGGTGTGGAAGGCACAGAAATGCTGTATCAAATGGATGCCGATTTCGCTGAACTGATGAGCGATAGTCTCAAGTATTTACGCTCCAATTTCAAGAATCAATCCATAACTATGGCCGCCTCAGAATACGATCCTCGTCGCATTCTTTCGAACAGTTTTAACACTGCTCGCAGAGACTATCCTACTCACGTGTACAGGCGCTCACTAGCATGGTGGTTCTATGAATCAATCTCGGAACCAGAAAAGCCCTTTTCTGATTAGTTTTTGTTTACTATTCCTGCTTTTTTGCGGATATTAACCCTACCAGAAGGATTTGAAAAATCTGGAATTTTGGTCAAGATCAAGACCAAGGGGACATAAAGTATCCCGACATAGAAGAGATTGGACAAAATAAGGGTTTTGACAGGCCTTCTACTACCAAATATAAAGTGGAGGTGGTTATATGGGAGAATATTCAGACCCCGTTTATGGATTACGACAACGTATTGGATTGTTTGCCGGCCCGGCAGTTTTTTTACTCATCTATTTCATACCACCACCTGATGGACTCGATATTGCCGCCTGGCGTGTAACTGCGGTTGGCTTATTGATGGCAATCTGGTGGGTTAGTGAAGCCATTCCGATTCCGGCAACAGCGCTTTTACCTATTTTGCTATTTCCTATTCTGGAAGTGGGCACCGTTCGGGAAGCGACAACGCCGTTTGCAAACCCCTTGATTTATCTTTTTATGGGTGGATTTATAATCGCCTTGGCTATGGAGAAATCTAACTTGCACAAACGGATTGCGCTCAACATTGTAAAACTGGTGGGGGTTAAACCGACCTCCATCATCATAGGATTTATGATAGCCGCGGCCTTTCTGAGTATGTGGGTGAGCAATACGGCTACTGCCATGATGATGCTTCCTATTGCACTCTCCATCATTGGGCTGGTGGAAAGTAAAAAAGATATACACGCCGGTGAACTCCAAACCAATTTTGCGCTTGTACTCGTACTAAGCCTTGCCTATGCCTGTAATATTGGGGGAATTGGAACGCTGATTGGCACACCGCCCAACGCCCTGATGGCCGGTTATATGCTGGAAACCTATGGAGTTGAAATCGGATTTTCGCAATGGATGATGGCAGGCTTGCCTTTGGTGATTGTGTCCTTGCCACTAGTCTATATCGTAATCAGCAAGATAATTTATCCTATCAAATTAAAAGAAATACCAGGGGGAGAGGCTTTAATTAATGAGGAACTAACCAAGTCCGGCGGAATGAGCAGAGCAGAAAAAATGGTGGGTACCGTTTTCGTACTAACTGCTTCCCTGTGGATTTTCCGGCCACTGGTGGAAGACTATATCCCAAATATCTCTGATACAGGTATTGCCATTTTTGGTGCTATTATGATGTTCTTGCTACCTATCAATTTCAAAAAAGGCGAGTTTGTGATAGGATGGGAGAACGCCAAAAATCTGCCCTGGGAAGTCTTGATTTTGTTCGGTGGGGGATTGAGCCTGGCCGCCGCAATTACCGATACCGGCCTGGCTGAATGGATTGGTGGAAGTTTGAGTATGTTTGGTGGCTGGAATATTTTGATACTTTTAGTGATTTCATTACTGGTTATCATATTTCTGACCGAAGTAACCAGCAATACCGCAACAGCCGCCGCATTTCTGCCAATTTTAGCATCCGTTGCGATTTCTATGGGATTAGACCCTATGATTCTTGTAGTGCCTGCAGCCATCGGAGCCAGCTGCGCATTTATGCTACCGGTAGCAACGCCACCAAACGCCATTGTTTACGGTAGTGGACTGGTCTCTATTCCACAAATGGCCCGCGCCGGCTTTATGATTAATATCATTATGGTTTTCGTAATCACCCTTATTTTCTACATACTCATGGGCTATGTATTCGGGATTACATATTAAGATATGCCAAAAAAATTATAGCCTCGGATTTTACCCCGGGGCTATAATCTCCTAAAATCAAGCTTCTACCGCGTCTGGATCATCAACGTCGTCAACGAACATGACCAATACCGCAGCGCCTATCCATGTAACACCACCGAGTACCAGGGCATAAATGGCTTCTCCACCAAACACATTGCCAACCACGAAACCAAGCACGGAGGCTGCAAGAATTTGTGGTAAAACGATGAAGAAATTAAAAATACCCATGTAAGTACCCATCTTTTTAGCCGGAAGTGAGCCCGCAAGAATGGCGTAAGGCATGGATAAAATACTGGCCCATGCCAGGCCAACTCCAATCATCGAAACCAGAATCCAAACAGGATCGGTAATAAAGTAAATAGAAACCAAACCTACAGAACCAGCAATCAGGGAAATGGCATGAGTGGTTTTTCGATTCGTATAACCGGCAATAACGGGAAGCAAAAAGGCTACGATAGCAGCAAATCCATTATAAGCGGCAAAAGCCACACCTACCCAATCCGCGCCATCGTTGTATTCTTGTTCAATTCTCTGTAAAGTGGCTTTTAGTCCCGCAGAGACTTCCACACCTCGGTCATCCTGAAAGAAATTCACGATTCTCATGCTCGCAGTTACATTCGTTTGCCCGGCTAGCAGTTGCTCCTCAAATCCAATCAGGTCAGATTGCACTCGCGCCAGACGGGTTGCTAAATCGGCATCGCCAAGAGCTTCGATTTGCGTTGCTAAATTCTGCATTTCTTCTACTTCAGCTGCCGTTAGTTTCATATCGTAAATATGGCTGGTAACGCCGGCCGTGGTGTAAATCCACATGGCAAAGAGGGCAAACCAAGAGAAAAACTGCACTACAGCAAGCTGCTTCATGGTTTTCGGCATCAGATACATATCATCAAAAATGACAACCATACCATTTCTGCTTCCACGCTCTTGCATAATGCCTGAGGCGCCAATCACCAAGCCAACAAGAGCAATACCTACAGTTAAGATATACAGCTCATTAGCCCAACCCTGTTGGGTAACGAGTAAGGTGGCAAGCAAACCAAGTACAAATAAAATTGGTCCGTGGACTTTTTTCCCTTTAGCTCGAGAAATAGAATCCTGATTGCCTTCATCTATTTTTTCTTCAATACCATGAAGCTGATTTTCGTACTCCTCAAAAGCCTTTAATTGCTCGGGAGTATATTCTTTGGTTCGATACACCGTCCACATAACAGCGATGAAGAAAATGATACCACCGGCGTAAAAAGAGAACTTCACAGAATCCGGAATAACTCCCTCCGCTGCCGTGTTCGAGATATTAAACCAATTGGTCATCATCCAAGGTAGAGCAGAAGCCACTACCGCACCGATTCCAATAAAGAAGGATTGCATGGCAAATCCCTTTGTTCTTTGCTCTGAAGGCAACATATCCCCAACAAAGGCTCTGAAAGGCTCCATTGCGATGTTGATAGAAGCATCCATAATCCACAACATACCTGCGGCAATCCAAAGGTAAGGCGAATTAGGCATTACAAATAATGCCAGCGAAGCCAAAATGGCTCCAATCATAAAATATGGGCGCCGCCGGCCAAATTTGTTCCAGGTATTATCGCTCAGATAACCAATAATAGGCTGTACAATTAGACCCGTTACTGGAGCTGCAATCCATAAAATGGGGATTTGTGAAACATCAGCACCCAGTGTTTCAAAGATTCGGCTGACATTGGCGTTTTGAAGGGCGAAGCCAAATTGAATTCCGAGAAATCCAAAACTCATATTCCAGATTTGCCAGAATGATAGACGAGGTTTTTTCATAAAATATTCGGGTTTTTATCAAAAAATAGACTTCCAAAATAGTTATTTGGCTCGGAGTATCATAGAGTAAAAAATTCTCAGAGATATCGCTCTAACAAAGCATTATATTTGACACTGTATCAAAAAAGAAGAGTTTTAAGTGCAAAAAATCGGAATTTCAGTAATAACAACGTTTCATGACAGGGTTCTGGATGCAGAAGAACTGCTAACAGGTATCTATGAACTCATTTCAGCGCAGGATGAGGTGATCATAATTGATGACGCATCCAGCGATCAGACTTCAGATATCATTGCTTCTGTTGTGGAAAACTCGGGACATGAGAACACCTTTTTTCTGGATAATGCTTCCCGAAGAGGCCGGGGCACCTCCCTGCAACATGCTTTGGAAGAAACCAGCAGAGACCTTATCTGGATGGTTGACCAGCCTCTTTTTCCGGATCGGGATTTTCTGGATGCTGCTGCCGGCTTACTCCGTTCTACCGATTCGCTTTCTGTAATTATGGGTGGTTTTTCTGTACCAAAAGACGTTGAGGGCTGGCTTTCTTTACTCAAAAAAGGAAAATTTCCGCCAGACTCCGCATTTCTGTGGAATAAAAAAGCCATTCCGTCTCACCACTTTTTTGTATCTCCCTATTGGTCCGGATTTCACGCTACGGAACTAGCGCTACGCTTATCCAACAAAGGCGCATTTATAACAGCCGACAGTCCTATGGATTGGCCTGAAAAGCCGGTAGATTCTCAAATCAAAAGACGCTTTTTAACTCATTTACTGGGTAGTGGTGGTATTGAAGATGAGTGGATATCAGAAATCACTTCTATTTTAACCACACTTGTATCAGCGCCAACAGAGGAAGTAAAAGAAGGCGAGCCCGAGCGTTTAATTGCAGAAGCGGAACGCCTGAATGCTCAAGGAAATGCCGTAGCCGCTCTGGAAAAACTGGAAGAACTATTGCGCTTGCTTCCAACCCATGAAGAAGCCCGAAAATTAAAGGTCACCCTACTGAACAAAATGCGCCGCTATGTGGAGGCCGCAGAATTAAAACATAAAATTCAGCAGGAAACACCGGAATCGGATTCTGAGGAAGCAGAAGATTTCGAAATTGAAGAAGATATCGCCTCAGTTGAGCCGGATGACTTGGATGAAGAAACTGGCAGTTCGGAAGAGCCTGAACAGGAAGAGGAAACCGAGGTTTCAGAAGTAGAAGATCAGGAATCAAAACCTGACCTGACGGTGGTAATACCCACGGTTGGGATGGCAAAAAACAGAACCTTAAAATGCCTCGATGCTTTGTTCCATTTTGAGCAGGAGCAAAATATGGAAGTACTGTTGATTGATAATGGCTGTTTGGATGACACGCTGGAAGTAGTAAATCAGCAATTTGGCGAAAACGTTGTTCTGCTTTCAAATGAGTTTAATCCCGGATTTGGTCAGACCATCAATCAGGCTTTGGAAATAGCAAAGGCATCCACGATTGCAGTAATGCATAATGATGTGATTTTAACCTCGCCGGCGCTATCCGATTTGCGAAAACATCTTGAAGATAATCCGGAATTCGGAATTCTTGCACCTATGGCAGATGCCTCTCTTAATGCTTCTCAATTAAAGAATGAAAAGGAGCAGGAACCCGAAGATGTAATTTTAGACACCGAATACGCCGATAGTTTCTTAATGATATTCCGTAGCGATATTCCTGTTCGATTTGATGAATTTTTCGGGGAAGCTTACTTCGAGGACATGGATTTTGCCTATCAATTACGCGAAAAAGGATTGAAAACCGGATTGGTGCCATCCATCAGTGTAAAACACCTGTTTGGAACAAGCATGAGGGATTTTGGCTTGAATCCACTCGATGATTTGTTTTGGAAAAACATGGCCTATTTCAACAAAAAGTGGCAATTAGAGCCGGAAATTCCCGACGCTTTAAAAGAGCAAGATCCCTTGGTTCAACTAATTACCATTGGGAATGGCATCAATGTTCTCTATCCCGAAGATGATTTAGTGGATTACGCCAATCAGTTACTGAGCAGCGAAGTCAAAACCCAAATCATGAAAGATGATTTCGACGTTGATTCGCTTTTTGGCTTGATTCGAATGATGATGGCTCTTGATCAAAGGGATGTGCTCAGGAAACTTGAAGAAAATCTTATTGAAGCAGAACCAAGCCGCGAACTTTACCAACTTTTGATTTCCTTCTATTACAAGCGAAACATCTTTTCCCGTTGCAAAAAATATATTGAGGCTATTGAGCAAGAAAGCAGGCCTTTTAGCTTTCAATTATTTGAAGCTAAAATCGCTTATGAAGAACGGGAAACAGACAAAGCTGCGCAATTGGTAAGTGAGTTAGGAAAAGAGCGTCCTTCGCAACCGGATTTACTATTACTTGCCTCTCGCTTGCATGGTTTGTTGGAAAACGAAGAGCAATCAAAGCGCTATTTGGAAAAGGCAGAGCATCTGCGTCCGGGAATTTCAGATCAGTATTCCTGATTCCGGTAATTTAGGCGTACATGGTTTCCATCATACCCAACAACACATGCAATTCTGATTTGCGGTGTACATCATTGGCTTTTTGAAAACTGTTGATAAGATTTCTCAAGACCCGCATCAGCATTTCGGCACTACTGGTGGGCTCAAAATGATATTTTAAAGGCTTAATTCCGCTTTTTTTGAGGAAGTACACGCATTGATCCATGGTGACAATGCTTCCTTTGTTGAAGGGGTCCAGGAAAATAGTTTCGTTATCCCCTTCAAATCTCAGCAAAAAGTGCATAGGCATGTTTATCCCATACATGGGCATCCCCAGACGATGAGCTATAAAAATGGTTATGAGAGCCAGGCTAATCGGAATTCCTTTTTTTCTATCCATCACCCGATTCAAGAACGAATTTTCCGGATTGAAATAATCATCCGAATCACCCTGAAAGTTTTCTTCACGGAAAATATAATCCAGCAAAATCTGCAATTGAGCTCTTTTGCTTTTCGCGTATTGAATGTCGGACTTTATGCGATTGGCCATTCTGTCGAGTCGCCTCATGTAGGCTTCTTCTCTTAGCGTGGGATTATCCAGGCGTGCAATGATGAACATCCCTTTTTCGAGATCATTTACATCATCCACGCCGTTTTCGAGGAAGTTTACGAACTCTTGTTCCAGACTTGAGAAGGCAATTTTGCGGATTATGGATAGTATTTCTTCCTTCTGTTTGGGATCTCTGATTCCAGCCTGATACTCATCCAGCAAGGGGATACATCGCTCACCAAGTTCAATAAACCGCTCCTTTACGGATGACCGGATAAAATCATCGGGATCATCCAATAAATAAATCAACGATTCAATTTCGGATTTTTTAGTATCTGAAGGTTTTTGTTCCACTGTTAGATTAATGCTCATATATTACACGCTTTCGTTCTGAAAGCAAAAACAGGCATCAGCGCAGTATCGTTTACTGATAATTATGTAACCTAAAAATAAAGCACAGCATTAAAAAGGGAAAAGATTTATGGATATTCGAGTTACTTCAGAAACAGGTCGATTGCACGGAGTTATTGTTCACACCCCGGGTCATGAGGTTTCATTAGTTAACCCGGAACTCAAAGACGATTTACTTTTTGACGATATCATTTTTGAATCAGACGCCAGAGAAGAGCATCTGGGAATGATAGAGATTTTTAAAGCGGCTATCCCAAGCGGTGGCGGTGTTTATGAAATTGTTGATTTGATTTCAGAAGTACTGGATATCGAGGAAGCCAAACTCGCTTTTATCGATAAAATTGTGCGCTTCCAACCAGATTTGAACCTGCATACCATCCGTAAAGAGATGGCGCAAATGACGACCTTAGAATTAGAGAAATTTGTAATCAACGGCACTAGCCCTGTATTGCCGGGCTTTTCCATCCACCCTCTGCCAAACCTGCTTTTTACCCGTGACCTTGCGGCAGTAGTTCCAAATGGAATTGTGGTTTCTCGTGCTGCGCGTAATGCCCGCCTACGCGAATCTTTATTGATGGAAACCTTGATCGAATACCATCCTATGTTCTCAAATATTAAAAACAATGCCATTCGTATTGGAGAACAAGAAAGTATCGAAGGTGGAGACATCCTTGTGCCATCAGAAGATGTGGTGATGATAGGCATGAGCGAACGTACTACCTTCAGCGGACTTTTGAAAGCATCTGAGTCCCTTTTGAATGGAAATGTGAAACACGTGATGATTGTGGATATCCCAAAACAAAGATCTTCCATGCACCTGGATACGATTTTCACATTTTGCAGCCCGAATGAATGTATCGCTTTCCCACCTGCCATTATGCAACGAACCGATAACGTTGTGATTCTCGAAAAGGATGGCGATAAAATCACCACCCGCTCCGGTCGCTCAGTAAAACACAGTCTTGAGGAACTTCTGGGCTGGGAGATGACATTCATAGAGTGCGGTGGTTCAGAACTCACCAATCAGTACAGAGAACAATGGACTGACGGCGCTAATGTTTTTTGTCTGGCACCGGGCGTAATTGTGGGATATGGCAGAAACACCAATACCTTCGAAAACATGAAGCGATATGGGTACGAAGTTGTATCTCAATACGAGTTTGTTGAGGAATACAAAAACAAAGATTTTAATCCCGATGCCAATACAAAACTGGCTATCACGTTTGAGGGACATGAATTATGCCGTGGAAGAGGCGGCGCCCGCTGTATGACATTACCGATTAACAGAAGTTAACACCTTGAAGGAAGACGAATTTTCCTACGAAATCATCGAAGATAACTCCGATAAAAATCAACCCAATAAGCCCGACAAAAAAACCATTTTAAAGCACCTTCTGCTGTTCATCGTTACATTTATTTCGGTGTCGGTAATGGGTTCTCTATTTGTTGGGCGTACGGTTGGGGTTGAAGAACTACGAGATTTTATCGGAGTAGTGGCAACAGACGGAGCATTGTTCGCCTTCCTGCTGCTTGGCTTTCTGGGCACTCATGAATTCGGGCACTACTTTGCTGCTGTATATCACAGAGTCAGAGTTAGTCTGCCGTACTTTATTCCCTTACCGTTTCTTTCGCCTATTGGTACGATTGGCGCGGTAATTCGAATCAAAGAGAGAATTGACGAAACCAAAAAGTTATTCGATATAGGTATCGCCGGACCATTAGCCGGTTTTGTGGTTTCTGTGATTATTCTCCTGTACGGCTTCGCCACGCTTCCGGGACCGGAATATCTGCAACAGTTCGAAGGTCACGATAATATTAATGCCTATATCGCAGAGCACGGTACTTTTCCTGATGAAATCATAGCCGAAGAAGGTGGCGAAGTGCTTATGATGGGAAATACCTTACTCTATGGTTTCATCGCCTCGTTTTTTGAAAATGCTCCGCCACTATGGGAAATGTATCACTACCCATTTTTATTTGCGGGATGGCTGGGGCTCTTCTTTACGGCTTTGAATCTAATGCCCGTGGGTCAATTGGATGGCGGACATATTCTTTACGGGTTGATTGGATACCGCCGTCACAGAACGTTTGCGCGCTTATTTTTCGCTCTCGTAATTATGCTCTGTGGCGTTGGAGCCATTCCGCTCCTGCATCAATTGCTCGGAGCTTACGATAATAATTTTGGCACGCTGACCTGGTCTGTTTGGGCATTCCTTTCTTATTTTATGCTCAGAAAAGCATATTACGCCAATCAAAAATGGACTACCCTATCCTGGGTGGCAACCATGTTTGGAACGGCATTCATCATTTATTTCTTAATTGATATCAGCACAAGCTCGGGATACACCATTTGGATATTCTGGGCGTTGTTCATTTTGTTTTTCGTAAAAATTGAGCATCCACCGGTTATTTTTGAAGAACCACTGGATCAAAAACGAAGACTTCTGGGTTGGTTATGTATGATTATTTTCATTTTGTGCATCAGCCCAAATCCTATTTATTTTCTCACACTTTGATTTTTTAAAACATCTATTACCTATGCGCTTTTTATTACCATTACTAGCTTTTTCTGTCGGCTCACTTTTATTCCTCTCTGCCTGCTCTTCGGAAACCGAAGTTCCTGAAAACCTGGTGGAGGCCGTACAGCAGCATCACGCAAATAATGAATTTGAGCAGGCTTTTGAATTACTCAGAAACACAAATGAGGAAGAGCCCTATTTCAAGGATTTGGTTTTTGCTACGCACATGAATTACGCTCTCTATCTAACCTACGAAGCAGAAACGGTTACCATGACAGAAAGAATGCCCAATGCCTTACGTCATTTCCGCAGAGTGTTGGAATTAGATCCTGATAATGACCGTGTGAAGGCAGAAATCGCTCTCATTGAAGGCATTTATCAGCAAATGGGCAGACCCATACCGGAAGGCGTTGCAGAGCTATAAACTATGGCTAGTAAGGAACAGAAAAAATCCGGTCCCCCAACGATAGTAAATCGTAAAGCCCGCCACGATTACCAAATTGAAGATGTAATGGAGGCGGGACTTTCGCTGCAGGGAACCGAAGTAAAATCTCTGCGTGCCGGAAATGCCAGTTTCACGGATGCTTTTGCTTATCTGCAACGCGGCGAGGTGATTCTCAAGGATTTATACATCAAGGAATTTGAGCAAGGTTCCTATAATAATCACGACCCACGGCGGGAGCGCAAATTACTGCTTCATAAGAGAGAAATAGAAAAACTAGACAAATGGGTACGTCAAAAGGGGATGTCGCTAATTCCTCTTAAACTATATTTCAAAAAAGGCTGGGCGAAAGTGCAATTAGGATTAGCAAAAGGAAAGAAAAGCTACGACAAACGCAGCGACATCGCCAAAAAAGACCAACAAAGAGAGTTAGACCGCCAGGTAAAAGGGCAGTTTAAGATTTAA
>SKIC01000008.1 GCA_007116685.1 Balneolales bacterium | reverse complement strand
GACCCAAATATTATTACAGAAAGCCCAAAAGAAATGCCGGAAGGCGTCTGGGTGAAAGTGCCAAAAACGGGCGAAACTGTTCATCGCCGCGAATTAGAAGATAATTGTTGGGTTGACCCTGCAAGTGGTTATCATTTTGGAATTGGCAGTAAAGAATATTTCGAGATTCTTTTTGACAACAATAAATTTGATGAAATTGGGCAAAATATTCAGCCAAACGACCCTCTCAATTTTGTTGACAGAAAGAAATACAATGAACGCTTAAAAGCCACTCAGGAAAAAACCGGACTCAGTGACGCTGCACGTGTTGGCGTTGGTAAAGTTAAAGGCCATGATATGGTAATCGCCTGTATGGACTTCCGTTTTATTGGTGGAAGCATGGGTTCTGTTGTTGGTGAGCGCTTGGCTATTGCTATTGACCACGCCCGCGAAAAGAAATTTCCACTCATGATCATTTCTCAATCAGGTGGCGCACGTATGATGGAGAGCGTACTCAGTTTGATGCAAATGGCGAAAACATCAGCTAAGCTTCAATTGTTACATGAGGAGAAAGTTCCTTACATATCGCTGATGACTAACCCTACCACAGGTGGTGTTACTGCCAGTTATGCTATGCTGGGTGACTTCAATATCGGTGAACCCGAAGCTTTGATTGGATTTGCCGGGCCGCGTGTAATCCGTCAGACTATTGGTCGTGATTTACCCGAAGGTTTTCAAACTTCAGAATATCTATTAGAGCACGGTTTCTTAGATTTTATAGTACCTCGCACGAAATTGAAGTCCAAAATTGCTCGTTTAATCGGGATTCTGAAAAAAGACTTTCAGAAAAAATAATCACTATTTGAGTTTACATTCACGTGATGTAAGACTTTGTTAAGGAGACGCACATTATGCGCTTTGCCGATTATGCAAAAATGTACCTGAAAGCCGGAGATGGCGGAAATGGTGTAACTCATTTCCGTCGTGAAAAATATGTGCCGGAAGGCGGACCCGATGGTGGGGATGGTGGAAAAGGCGGAGATATTGTACTTAAAGGGAATAGCCAATTAAGTACAATTCTGGATTTGCGTTATAAAAAATATCTCAAAGCTGAGCGTGGTCAGCATGGGGCAAAGCAGAATATGACCGGAAAAAGTGGAGAGGACACCATCCTTGAAGTTCCTCTGGGAACCATCGCATACGAATTCGAAACAAGGCGTTTACTTGGCGAAGTTTTGGAAGATGGACAGGAACTGATTATTGCCAAAGGTGGTAAAGGCGGTTTGGGGAATTCTCACTTTAAATCTTCTACCAATCAAACCCCGCAAAAATCTTTGCCTGGCGAGCCGGGTGAAGAAATAGTAGTTGAAATTGAACTGAAACTCATGGCTGATGTGGGTTTGGTTGGTTTTCCGAATGCCGGAAAAAGCACCTTGTTATCCGTAGTTTCTGCGGCCACTCCAAAAATAGCAGATTATCCATTCACAACTTTAGAGCCCAATCTGGGCGTTGTGCAATTGCCGGATTATAGAAGTTTCGTAATGGCAGATATCCCCGGAATCATAGAAGATGCACACGAGGGAAAAGGATTGGGGATTCGGTTTTTGAGACACATAGAACGAAATAACGTTCTGCTCTACATGGTTTCGTGTATGAGCGATATCCAATCTGAATATGAAATTCTTCGCAACGAATTAGAGTCGTATCGCTCAGATTTAGTACATAAACCAAGTATTTTGGCCATAACACAAATGGATTTAAAACCTGATTATGAGCTTGATCAGGAACTGGATGTCGATATTCCGGTGTTGCCCATCTCGTCTGCAACCGGCCATAATATCGATGCCTTAAAAGAACTTATTTGGCAAACAATCAACGACCAAAATGCAGATTCCTGAGGTAACAAGAGTAATTCTTGCTTTGCAGCAGATACCTGCAATGGGAGCACAAAGAATTCGTCTGTTACTCGGTCAGGTTGAGGAGCCTGCTCAGGTTTTTTCTCTTGGGCGTAAGCGTTTGCAAAAGCTCAATGGTTTCGGGGATAAAATTATCAATTCCATACTTGGTTTTGACAACTGGCAGGATATTGATGAGATTCTGAAAAAGACAGAGCAATTAAACGCTCGTCTGGTTTCCTGGTTCGATGAAGATTATCCTCCCTTGCTACGAGAAACGGGAGACCCGCCACTATTACTGTGGGTTTTAGGAGACGTATCCAATTTGAAAAAAGACGGCATAGCTGTAATAGGAACGCGTAAGCCGGGCAAATACGGTCAATTAGTAGCTCAGCAATTTACCAAAGAGTTGGTTGCACACAATGCCGTTGTAACCAGCGGACTCGCTTACGGAATAGACACCATCGCACACCGAGCAGCGGTAGATGCCGGTGGTAAAACCATTGCGGTACTTGGTAGTGGAATCGATTGGATTTATCCTGCTGCGAATAAGAAATTGGCGAATGACATTCTCGAAAATGGTGGAACTATTATTTCCGAGTTTTTACCAGGAAGTAAACCTGATGCCGGTAATTTTCCAGTTAGGAATAGAATAGTAAGCGGATTAAGCAGAGGCGTTTTGGTAATTGAGAGCGGAATGGAAGGCGGTAGTATGATTACAGCACGTATTGCCTTAGAACAAAATCGGGAGGTTTTTGCGGTTCCGCATCATATTCAGTACCCGGGTGGGAGTGGTTGCAATCGATTAATCAGAGATGGACATGCAAAACTGGTTCAAACTGCTGATGATATATTTTCTGAAATGAGTTTATCCGGCTTTTTTGAAAGTGCGGCTAATGAGCAAAGAGTAAAACCGCATCCAAACTGGCGCGTTCAAAAAGATGATCTGGATGAATTGGCTATTTCAATCTGTGAGCTGCTTGAGGAAGAATCCCTGCACATAGATAAGCTATCCGAAAAACTGGGCAAAAGACCCGACGAATTAGCAGTGGCACTATTAGAACTGGAATTTAAAGGATGTTTAAAGCCTTTGGCCGGAAAGATGTTTGCAATCAGTTAATCGAATACAGGTGCTTCGGTAAAATAATTCGGCTGGTATGTTTCTGATGTGAATTTTTGCATTACATCCGAAGCGCTATCCTCCAAAAACATCTCAATCATGGTTTGAGCAGTAAATACAGCTGGTTTTAGGTTGTTTTCTAAGGATGACGGTAATCTATCCAACCCCGTTCCAGTGATGATATCTTGTGTATTTACAACATCTTCAAATCGATTCAGATTTCTAATGCAAACATCGTTCTTTGAACAGAGTTTCCCATCTTCAATGCTAAATACCTGATGATACAAATGAGAACGTCTGGCATCTAAGACGGCATGAATTCTTTGAGATGAATGGCGATAAACCCATGCCAAAATTGCCAAAGTGTTAATAGCATAAACCTGTGTATCCAAACCAAAGAGCAAGCCTTTAACAGAACTGGAAGCAATTCTAAGACCAGTATAAGAACCTGGTCCGGCTGGTACTAAAACTGCATCAAGGTCAGATACGGAAAGTCCCGATTCTTGCAGCAGTTTTCTGGAAAATGTAAAAACGGCCTCTGAATGAATGCCTTTCCCAATAGCACTTTCCATTCGAATTTTAGAATCAGAAAGCAGGGCAATAGAGCATGCCGGAGTTGCAGTATCAATAGCGAGTATATTTTTCATGTAGCAAAAATACTAAAACATTCGCTGATAAGAATCAGGAATAGCTTATTTACACGCTAGGCCGGCAAATAGCATCAATGTAAATCTTGGTTAATTTATGCTACAACAGTTAGTACAAGAATCAGATATTTGTAGTTTTATACGCATGAAATCGCTTGTCAATAAAATTGTATTTACAGGGCTTTTCCTGATTTTAATAGGATGCAGCAATGAGCAATCCGGATTTGTTATTACCGGAGAGTTCAGGTTTGCAGACCTGCAAGAGAACTATGTGGAAATCCCCCCCATACATTATAAGTATGCAGATAAAAAGCAGTTTCCAATCAAGACTCAGAAGAACGGCTCTTTTCGAATTCTAATTCCGATGGAAAGGGAAGGCTTAATTTATGTGCGTGCCGGTAGTAACAGTCTACCCATTTTGGCAAGGCCCGGAGAATCAATACACCTCAAAGGTGATATGCGTGATTTTCCAGCATCCGTAACAGCAGAGGGCTATCAGGATAAACTTGTGATGAGGTATCTGGAATTCCATAAGGAAGATGCGCAACTTCGTGAGGGCTTAGCAAATAATCGCATAGATTTCGTTTCCGGAAATACGCGCACCTATATTTCGATTCAAAAATTACGCAAAGAGTTAGCAAAGCAATACTTTGGAGATACCAATCTTGAAAGTATCATGTACGGAATTAACGGCGAGTTCTTAATTTCTAAGCTTGAAAGTCTGCGATTTCGAAAAAATGAGAAGGATTGCGATTTGGAGACAGAGCGTAGTGAGATTCTGGATTTGGCGTATAATCTTCATTTTTTTAGCCAAGAATCTTTAAAAGCCCAGCGTGCCGGTATTCGAGATTTTGCAATCGCATTTTATCGAACATTTGGTGTAAAAACCCGGCTTGAGGAAGAACTTCAGATGAGTTTGACCCCACACGATATTCGCTATATAGCCTACGCTGAAATTGATTCCATCCAACAAATTATGATGGATCATATTAATGATATCAATGCCCTTGCTCATGCCCGAATGTATTTGGTAGCAGAATATATTGGCGAAGCACCGTTTTATTTCGCAGAACAAAAATATTTAGAATACCTGGACGAATTCGCTGGTTTCAACGAATATATTTCGTTTTTGGACGATCACTATAAGAGGGCAAAAAGAGTAACTTCCGGTCAACCGATTATTGATTTTGCCTTCCATGACGCAAATGGCAATTCCCATAACATCTCTGATTTCGCTGGAAATGTAACTTTGCTAAAATTTAGAGCAAGCTGGTGTGCAAACTGTAAATATCAGGATGCCTATCTGGTGGATATTTATGACAGATTTGAGGATAAAGGATTGGAGATAGTCGCTGTCTCCATTGAAGAAGATCACCAAGCCTGGCTCCATGATTTGCAAGAATATCCCAAGCCGTGGGTAAACTTATACACTGGCGGGGCTTTCACAAATGAAAGTTTTCTGGCATATCGTGGAGGAGCAGTTCCTCATTATGTTTTAATCTCTGCAGATGGGACAATTCTCAGGAATAATGATTTTCGGCCTTCCTTTAACTTAGAGAGTATTTTAACAGACTATTTTGCAGGCAATGATATAAGTTCGGACTATTCCGTTACAATGACTTATCCATAGTTTTGCCCCTTGTATAATGAAGCACTTTTTAAACAACTTATTCCCATCTCTAGTTGCCATAAACAACTTTCCTTAAGTAACTACCCAAGAAATTAATAGTTACTCCTTTTTTTACATGAAATCCGACTTTCATTTTTTGTAACTTAAGAGCTTATATAAAATCAGTTGTGCTTTAATCTAATACATGTCTGACAAACCACACGATTACTGCGGAATTTTCGGAGTTTTTAACCACCCCGAAGCTGCACTTCAAACTTATTACGGTCTTCATTCACTTCAACATCGGGGGCAGGAATCAGCCGGTATCGTAACCGCCTATTTTGATCCGCAAAAAAGTATCCCCGTAATGCCAAACCACAAAGATTTCGGTTTGGTTTTAAGCGTTTTTGATGATACCTCTATTTTTTCCGAAAAGTTGAAGGGTACCTCAGCTATCGGGCATAATCGATATTCTACCAGTGGCTCTTCTACAAACAGGGCAAATATTCAGCCATTTCGGGTTCATTATCGAAATGGGAATATGGCTCTGGCACACAACGGAAATCTCACTAATGCCCGTCAGTTGCGAAATCGATTTATTAATGAGGGCGTGCTTTTCCAGAGCACTTCAGATACAGAATTGATTCTGCATTTGGTTGCTCACAGTAAAAAAGACACCCTGATAGAGCAAATTGTAGATGCTTTGCATCAGATTGAAGGCGCTTATTGCCTCGCTATATTAACCGATGACAAACTCATCGCAGTTCGTGACCCAAATGGGTTTCGGCCTTTAGCATTCGGTAAAAAAGATGGTGCCTTCATGGTAGCCAGCGAAACCTGTGCCTTTGATATCAATAATGCCGAATATATTCGGGATGTAGAGCCGGGCGAAATTCTGATCATTGACCGAAATACCATTGAAAGTGGGGAACCGCAATCTTTGTTCCTGGATAGGAAACCGGGCTCTGAAGTAAGCCAATGTATTTTTGAATACGTTTACTTTTCACGACCCGATAGCCGTATTTTTGGAGAAAACACCGATAAAGTGCGTCGTAAAATCGGAAAGTTTCTGGCTAAGGAATTTCCTGTTAACGAGATTGTCAAAAATCCTGGTAAAAAGAAGCCAATTGTTATTTCTGTACCAGATTCCAGTAATACGGCTGCTCTCGGTTATGCTCAGGAGTGTAATAAAATGGGGCAGGCGGTTAATTATGAAATCGGCTTAATCCGGAATCATTACGTTGGCAGAACATTTATTTCGCCAGGGCAGGAAAGCAGGGAATTGAAAGTACGCACCAAATTCAACACGGTTAAGGGTGTGTTAGAAGACCGGTCTGTAATAATTGTCGATGATTCTATTGTTCGGGGCACGACTTCCCGGCATCTTGTTGATATGATTCGAAGCGCCGGTCCACGTGAAATACACTTTTTGGTAAGTTCACCGCCAATCATTGAGCCCTGTTTTTACGGGATGGATTTTCCATCTCCGGATGAACTCATTGCCAATGTCCATAACCGCAATGTTGATAAAATAGCCGAAGCAATTGGCGTTGATTCATTAAAATATTTATCGCCTCAAGGATTGCTCGACGCCGTAAAATCTGCCAATGCTGTTCCACACGGATATTGCACAGCCTGTTTTACCGGAAATTATCCTGTAGATATAACCACAGGCGTTGAAAAAGAAGAAAACGAGGTTATTTAGACCATATTATGTCCTTTAATCAAGCAAAATTCATATTAAGTGCACCTAAACTTGAATTTTGTCCACCCCCCGAATATCCCGAGGTATGTTTTGCCGGGCGCTCTAATGTTGGTAAATCCTCATTGATTAATGCGCTGACGAATCATAAAAAGTTGGCAAAAACATCGAATGTGCCTGGTAAAACTCAGGAAATGAATTACTACCTGATTCATGATAAATGGTATTTGGTAGATTTACCCGGTTATGGTTTTGCCAAAGTCTCTAAAAAAGAGAGAAATCGCTGGGGAAAGGAAATCCAAAGATATCTTACCAGTAGATCAAACCTTTGTTTGGTAGCTCTGATTATTGATTTGAGGCATCCTCCCGGAAATCTTGATCAGGAATTCATGTTATGGTTAGCGCAGAACAGAATCCCGTTTTGTGTTTTGGCTTCTAAAGAAGACAAGCTTTCATCCAATCAAAGAGCGAAAGCAGTCAAAACCTTAAAGAATGTAATAAAAAGGCTGAATATGGAAGTCCCAATTCTGCCTTATTCAGCAGAAAAAAAAGAAGGATTGGATTCTATAAAAGAATTGTTGGAAGAGTTTCTTGAACATCCACCAGAACCTGAAAAATTCTAAAACCATTAAAAAACCCGAAAAAATGTCACAAACAGTTTTGGTACTCGATGGCGTTGATGCTATTTGCGGCGAAATCCTAAAAGATCGTGGATTTAACGTAATAGACAAGCCTAAACCCTCTACCGAAGAATTCGAAAAATTATTACCAGAAGCAGATGCTATTATAGTACGGTCTGCAACCAAAATAAATGCGGAAACGCTCAAAAAAGCCGAAAAACTTAAAGTAGTTGGCAGAGCTGGCGTTGGCGTTGATAATATTGATATCAAAGAGGCAACCAGAAGCGGTGTTTTAGTAATGAATACACCCGACGGTAACACCATTTCAACTGCAGAGCATACCTGTGGACTAATTTTGGCTATGGCTCGCAATATCCCGGCTGCCGTAGATTCCGTAAAAGCCGGTCGTTGGGATAGAAAACTCTACATGGGTAGCGAAGTACAGGGAAAAACACTTGGTATTATCGGTCTTGGTAAGATTGGTTCCAACGTTGCTTCTCGCATGAAGAGTTTCGGAATGAATATTTTGGGATATGATCCATTCTGCACAGAAGAACATGCCAGAGATTTAGGCGTGAAATTAGTAGAATTATCAGACTTGTTGGGTTCTTCTGATTATCTGACCGTACACACACCATTGACGGAGAAAACAAAGGGATTGGTGTCTCTGAAAAATAAAGATCAGCTCAAAAAAGGCATGTTTATTGTAAACTGTGCCCGTGGTGGTATTTATGAAGAAGCCGATATCGTAACCTTACTCGATGAGGGTGTCGTATCGGGTGTAGCACTTGATGTGTATAGTTCTGAGCCACTCACTGATGAGTTGAAGGAAATTGTTAAACATCCCGGCGTTATTTGTACACCTCACTTGGGCGCATCCACCACCGAAGCGCAAGGCAAAGTGGCTGAGCAGATTGCTATCCATATAGCCGATGCGATGGAGGGGAAAGGTTTTGCCGGTAGCTTGAACGGTAAATCAATCGCTCTGAGCACCAACGATGAAGTACAGCCGTTTCTCAAAACTGCGGAAAAACTTGGTCAATTTGCAGTACAGATTGCACCAAACTACACCGATGAAATCAGCCTGAGTTACTCCGGTACCTGCGCGCGCCACTCCGAAGTCTTGACTGACGCATTTTTAAGTGGATTTATGGATGGCTACACAGAAGATGTGGTTAACCTTATCAATGCCCGATTCCATGCCGATGCCAGAGGTATGAAAATCACAGAAACAGCCACTAAAGAATCCCGTATTTATTCGGATTTGATTCAGGTTACGCTCCCGGAAGGTGCTGATTATCGTGTGATTTCTGCTACACCATTTGGCGACAATGATTTCCGAATTGTGGATATCGATGACTACGGTATTGAAATTCACCTGGAAGGCGACATCGTGATTTATCGCAACGTGGATAAACCGGGCATGCTTGCCGCAACAAGTTCTGCATTCGCCAATAATGGTCTAAATATCGCTGCCTTGAGTTTGGGAAGAAAAAAAGACTCTCAGGCAATTACAGCATTTACGCTTGATGGCAAAGTGGACGAAAGTCTGAGATTGGCTTTAGAAGAGCTTGATGGCGTTCATACTGTTCGCTCTGTAAGTTTATAAGCCGGATTACCCACCTGTCGTAAGGATTGGCAAGTTAAAAGTGATGAACCAGCCAGATATCAGTATTCTGGCTGGTTTTTTTGTGACTTCAAATCGATTCGGACAGCCGCACTTGAGTACAGAATCCATAGAGTATTCAAGGAGTTTGGCGCTTTTAAGCAAACACCGTTTGTTTATGAATTGCGTCAGCCCGAGTGTTACAAGTAGGACGTCGTCCGCGACGTCCGGTTTCAAAAAAGCAGTCGTCCCGACTGCGATAGTTAATTAAAGCACGATTTGTTGAGATTACTGATAATTCTGATTCTCGTTAAAAAGCCAAATTCGGACAGCCGCACTTGGGTTTACAATCCATAGAGTTTTCAAAGGGTTTGTCGCTTTTAAGCATACATCGTTTGTTTATGAATTGCGTCAGTCCGAGTGTTTTCGCCAGAGTACTTCATAAGCTTACCTATTCCATCAAAAAATACTTTTGCATTGCCTCGAATGCAGAAGTCGTATGTGTTGTTAGTTGATATCAGATATTATTACTGTTTTCATTATGGCAAATATTACATTTTATGAAGCCTCTATTTGAATATTTTGATCAACTTATAACCGAGCGTATGGCCGGTTATGGAATTCGGCTGCTAAGATTTAGCATCGGGTTTATATTTATCTGGTTTGGCGCTCTAAAGTATTTTGAAGGTTTGAGTCCTGCTCAGGAATTAGCTACTGCCACAATAGATTTACTTACCTTTGGTATTATCCCACTTCAGGTTTCTCTTTTTTTGCTGGCTACTTTAGAAGTTAGCATAGGAGTACTTATGCTTTCGGGTAAATTTATTCGCCTCACCATTTTTTTATTACTCTTCCAAATGCTTGGTACTATGTCTCCAATAGTACTTTTCCCTGATATCGTATTTAATCACTTTCCTTATGCTCTCACCATAGAGGGGCAATACATTATCAAAAATGTAGTGGTTATTAGCGCAGGAATAGTGGTTGGAGCTACTGCCAGAGGTGGTGATTTAAGCTCTGAGCCCATCAAGAAGAATCCATCATAACAAGCAAAATCAGAAAATACGATGGATACGAAATCCTCAGATGTAATAGTGATTGGCTCCGGCATGGGGGGCATGGCTGTGGCTTGTTTGCTCGCAAAAAAGGGTAGAAAAGTGACGGTTTTGGAAGCTGCCCATGTTCCGGGAGGCTGTTCATCTTCGTATAAGCGCAAAGGCTACGTTTTTGAATCAGGTGCTACTACGCTGATTGGTTTTGATGAAAACCAGCCATTGGCCCACTTGGAAAATGAATTGGGTATCGAAATCCCTCGCCAGGAAATTTCACCGAGCATGACGGTTCATCAGCATGGGAAGCAGATTATCCGATATAAAGACCGTGAGCAATGGATACAGCACGTTGCTGATATTTATGGTAACCCAAATGGACAGAGAAAGTTTTGGGAAACTTGCTTTCAGATTTCCGATACCGTTTGGAAGGTGTCTCTTAAAAACTCTTTTTTCCCACCCTTGGAATTTTCCGATTGGTTGAAACTTCCTGTTAAAAATAGTCCATTGGATGCTCCTGTCTTGCGATTTGGATTCATGAGCATGGAAAAACTTATGCAAAAGTGCAAAGTGAATACGCCGGAATTCAAAGCATTTGTAGATGAGCAATTAATGATAACTGCGCAATCTGCGGCGGAGGAGACTCCTGCACTTTTTGGCGCAGCAGGGCTCACATATACCAATTATTCGAATTTCTATGTGCAAGGTGGTTTGCTTGAAATGGTCAGAGCGCTGGAAAAAGATCTCACCGAGAACGGTTCTGAACTCTTGTGTAGAAAAAAAGTAGTATCGGTGACTCAAAATGAAAATGGATACTCAGTTGAAACGGAAAAAGGTGAGAGATTTGAAGCTCCAATTGTGGTTAGCAATATCCCTGTCTGGAATTTGAAAGAACTAACTGAGGGGAAAATTCAGTCTTATTTTGAAAAAGAATCCAGCCGATATCAAAAAGCCTGGGGCGCATTTACAATGGGTGTGGTAACTACAGACGAATATCCTGACGATTTATCCTTACACCATCAAATCCATTTGGATGAGCCCATGCCAAATACGGGTTCACATTC
>SKIC01000083.1 GCA_007116685.1 Balneolales bacterium | reverse complement strand
TGACGAACTCAGAACTTGGCTTCGAGAATTTTACGATGACCCTGATGGATGCTATTCCTGCGCACCAAATACTCATGATTTATTGGTAAAATGGATTTCCGCCCTGCCAATTTTTGAAAAACCGAAAATCATAACTACGGATGGCGAGTTCTACAGTCTCTTCCGACAATTAAAGCGACTGCAAGAAGAAAAGCTGTCCGTAGTAGAAGTCCCGCATCTTCCCTTAGAGGGTTTTGCAGAACGTCTAAAAAAAGAATTGGATGACGACACGGCGGCTGTGATGATTTCCCGTGTATATTTTCAATCTGCTCTGATAAACACGGAGTTAAAAACAGTAGCAGAACTTTGTAGAAATGCTAATATCCCGTTGATGATTGATGATTATCATGGAACAAATGTACTGCCGTTTTCGCTTCGAGTGAATGAAATGGAGGACGTATATTTTTTGATAGGCGGCTACAAGTATATGCAATGGGGCGAAGGAAATTGCTTTTTGAGATTTCCGAAAACTTGCAGTCTTAGACCTGCAATCACAGGTTGGTTTGCTTCTTTTAGTAGCCTGATGCAGCCCAGGTCAGACTATAAAGTATTGTATGATGGCGAAGACCGTTTCGCAGGTGCCACTTATGATCCCACATCGCAATTCAGAGCAGCCAGAGTTACTCAGTTTTTCAGAGAAATGGGATTAACCCCAAAAGTGTTACATGATACCTATCGCGAACAAATTGCTTTGATGCACAGCGTTTTTGTATCAAAAAATTATCCCGAAGAATTGATTCGCCTTACCCACGAATATGACTTAAAGTTCAATGCAGGATTTTTGTCACTGACTTCACCGCACGCCATGAATCTTTGGGAAAATCTAAAAAAACATGACATATACACAGATTGTAGAGGCGAGATTTTACGGCTTGGTCCCGCTCCATACATCACCTCCGAGCAAATTTACCGGCTTTTTGAAGTTCTTGATAAAGAACTTCAGGCAATCAAATAATTTTTTTTTGTAAGGATGGCTTCGAAGCCCTATCTACTTTAGCAAATAAAATGTTTTGTGCTTTGGATGAAAAATTACATACATTGCACATATTAGAATTTAACCTATTTAGAGAAATACTTATGTCACAAAATGAACGTCTGAAAGCACTGGAATTGGCCGTTAGCCAAATTGAAAAATCTCATGGAAAAGGCACCATCATGCGCCTTGGGGATGAACCTATCGTAAATATACCCTCTATTTCTACAGGTTCTTTATCTATTGATTACGCATTAGGAATTGGTGGTGTTCCACGCGGACGAATCATTGAAATCTACGGTCCGGAATCTTCCGGTAAAACCACATTAGCGCTGCACGTAATTGCAGAAGCACAAAAAAAAGGTGGTCATGCCGCTATTATTGATGCCGAGCACGCATTCGATCCTAAATACGGAAAAGCTCTCGGTATTAAAATTGAAGAGCTTCTGATTTCTCAACCGGATTCAGGTGAACAAGCACTCGAAATTGCAGAAACTCTAATTCGTTCTGCCGCACTTGATGTAGTTGTTATTGACTCTGTAGCTGCTCTCGTTCCACGCTCTGAATTGGAAGGCGATATGGGAGATTCTTCCGTTGGTGTGCAAGCCAGATTGATGTCGCAAGCGCTCAGAAAACTAACAGGTATAGTGAATAAGACGCGTACAAGCGTGATTTTCATTAACCAGTTACGTGAAAAAATTGGCGTTATGTTCGGTAGTCCGGAAACAACCACCGGTGGACGTGCACTGAAGTTTTATTCCTCTGTTAGGATGGATATCCGCCGAATTGGAGCTATCAAAAAAGGCGATGATGTGGTTGGAAACCGAACACGAGTGAAAGTAGTTAAGAACAAAGTTGCGCCTCCATTCAAAGAAGTGGAATTCAACATCATGTACGGTCAGGGCATATCACGCATTGGTGAACTACTAGATATGGCTGTAAATCATGACATTATTGAAAAACGTGGTAGTTGGTTCCGCTATAATGGCGAGCCTATTGGACAGGGCGCAGATTCAGCTATGCAGTTCTTGCAAGAGGATGAAGCTACCCGCAACGATATTGAGGCACAGGTAATTGCTAAATTATTCCCTGATTTGGCAGAAGCAGCTCCAACACCGGAGCCAGAATCAAAAAAAGAAAAAGCCTGATATTTACCCGAATAAATTGAAAGCCGTCTGTAACCCGGATGGCTTTCTTTGTTTTAGATGAGGCTTTGCAAAACCGTCTTTTTGCCCAATATCTTCGTTATCAGGATTTTAAAATCCTCATATATGGCCAATAAGCTGCGGTTTTAAAATCCTTCTGGCCTCGATCTTGAATAAAAATCCTGGTTTTTCTAAGCCTCCTTAGACAGATGAGCAACGACACTAAGAAACCTGATTTACCCTTCAAAATTGATCGCGTTAAAGTTCAAATCCGAAATAAAAACCGGGTAAATATCTACGAAAATGACGTCTTCAAACTAGGTTTATCGAGGAGTACCTTCGAAAAAGAAAACCTCCAAACTGGTGACATAATCACAGAAGAAATATATAAACGGCTTTTTCGTAGTGAAGACGAATCCGTAGTCAGAGATTATCTACTGGGATTATTATCCAGAAGAGCCCACGCAAGTTTTGAGTTAGTACAAAAAGCCAACAAAAAAGGATATGATTCTGAACTTGTAGAAGAGATTATTGCTCAACTCCAGGATAAAGGCTGGGTAAACGATCAAGAATTCGCCATATCATTCGCAGCATCAAAATGCAGGATGAAATGGGGCCCCGAAAAAATTCGGATGGCGCTGTATCAAAAAAAGATTAAGGGAAATCTCATTGAAAAAGCATTGGATGAATTCTTCTCAGAGACAGATATAAAAACGCTTATGGAAAATGCTTTACGAAAAAAAAGAAATGCACTCTTACGCGAAAAAGACTCGGGGAAAAGGAAACAAAAATTGTATCTTTTCCTTCAATCCAAAGGCTTTCACAGCAGCGATATAAGCCAACACATTTCAGAATTAATGCAAGACTTGTAAGTAGATGCAAGTATTTACCTTAGAAAACTTTTTCAAATTACTGCTCACCATTTTTATTGGGCTTGTATTGCTGTTTCTGGTAACTCGTTTCTCCACTTTAATGGCTTATGCCGTTATTGGGCTCATTTTTTCTTACCTACTGGAACCCTTTGTTAATCGTATGCAATCGTCTGGCATGCCAAGAACCATGGGTATTTTTATTGTGATTTTATCACTTGTGCTGGTCTTGGTTTGGTTGTTCACGAATATTATACCAAACGTAGCAAATCAAATAATTGCGCTCACAAAACAACTCTCGATTGAGAACATCAGAAATATTTCTGCTCAAATTGAATTTGAAATCATTGAATTTATACCTGTTGTGCCGGAAGGATTTGTCACCCAAAACCTGTCTGCCGCAGCTGAACGCCTGTTTAATACTGATATTTCAGATGCTATTGGCAACATCTTTGGGCTATTTGCCAACTTTTTTGTGGCTGTATTAGTGATTCCTTTCGTGACTTTTTTCTTTCTAAAGGATGGAAGCTCTTTACGCAGAAATGTTTTGCAACTGGTACCAAACAGCTATTTCGAAATCACCCTCAGTGTAATCAATAAGATTGAAACACGCCTTGGTTTATATTTCAAAAGTGTTGGTTTGCAAAGTATTATGGTGGCTTTGTCTGCATGGTTTTTCCTCTCTCTTGCAGGCCTTAATAACTCTCTAACTGTAGGTATTGCAGTAGGTGTTGCTAATGTAATTCCTTATTTCGGTCCTGTAATTGGATACTTTTTATCGATTATTATTGCAGTTTTTGAGACTGGTGATTTTTCTCTCGTTTTATGGTCTTTACTGGCCATAGCAGCAACACAAATTTTGGATAACATGGTTTTCCAACCATTGATTTTCTCACGTTCTGCTGATATTCATCCCCTCGCTGTATTGTTTGTAATCATGATTGGGGCTGACTTAGCCGGTATTTTTGGGATGCTTATTGCTGTTCCTATTGCTGCGAGTTTAAAAATCATGGTTAATCAGATTAATTGGAGTTATAAAAATTACAATGTTTTCAGAAACAGACAGATTCCGTCAGGTTAAACGATTACCCAAAAAAGGCACTATAGCTATATCTGCTTTAGCTTCTCCTGTTGAAGAAAAAGACTTAAACAGAGGAGTAAGTTACCTCGAAAAATTCGGTTATCGGGTGGAAGTTGGAAAAAGCTGTTACTCTGCAACTGATTACCTGGCCGGCTCTGATGCACTCAGAGCAAACGAATTCATGAGTTTTATTGAGGATTCCCGCATTGATGCCATCATTTCTGCACGAGGTGGTTTTGGAAGCATGCGGATGCTCAAGTTGCTTGATTTTGATTTGATATCTCAACAGGAAAAGCTTTTTATCGGCTTTAGTGATATTACCGCTCTGCAATGGGCTATTTATGCTCAAACCGGACTGCCTGCCATTTCCGCTGGAATGCCGGCAACCGATATGGCTCGTGATGAAATGAATGCTGACTTTGAAGCTGCCTTTTGGTCGCTTTTAGAAGATGGACAAATTGATATTGCTATTAATCACCAGCAAGAACAAGATCAGATTATACAGGGATTTGGTCTGCCCGGAACAGTTTCAGTTGCTGCTAAACTCTTGGGATCTGAATATTTTCCGGATACTACAGGCGCTATTTTACTTTTAGAAGACGTCAATGAGATGAAACACAAAGTTGAAGGCTATCTTCAACAATTTGTTCTCAGTAATGTTTTTGATAAAGCTGCTGCCGTTGCCTTAGGTGCTTTTACCGAGCCTGAAAATGAAGAATATCCGGTAGTTCCTGATATAGACACTCTATTTAAGAGAGTATTCAGAGGAGTTCGGATACCGGTTTTTCAAGGGTTGGATTACGGCCACATAAAAAATAAAATTGCATTGCCATTAGGTACACCATTATCCCTATCTTTGGGCGCAGAAACAAGGCTAAAGAGTACCGCTAATATCTATAAGGATTGAAAAAAGTTGTAGTATTTGCATCGGGTTCAGGATCAAACTTTCAGGCAATAATTGATGCCGTGAATGCCGGGGAAATACAGGCCGAAATAGCCGGACTCATTTCCAATAAATCTGAAGCCGGGGCTCTTCAAAGAGCAACCAACAACAGCATTCCAACAACCGTATGTTCACCTGAGCAATTCGAAAGTACTGCCGATTATGAGAAGGTATTGCTTCAAAAAGTTGAATCCTGGAAACCTGACTTAATTGTGCTTGCCGGTTACTTACGGAAAATTCCCGATCAAATTATTGCTGCTTATCGAGGATCAATCATAAATATACATCCTTCACTATTACCCAAATACGGTGGTAAAGGTTTTTATGGTATGAATGTGCATAGAGCTGTTTTGGAAAACAATGAAACGGAATCCGGTTGCACAATCCATATCGTAGACGAAGAATTTGACCAGGGGCCAATCATCGCTCAATCCAAAGTTGCTGTACATTCCGATGACACTCCAGAGATTTTAGCCAAGCGAGTTTTACATGAAGAACACAAATTATTGCCGGCAACAATCAAAAAATTCCTTAATTAAAAATCGTTACTAGTTTTGATCAAACCACATAGCACTGAACTCAATTCCGCTCCAATTAAAGTAAAAAGAGCACTTTTATCTGTATCTGATAAAACAGGAATCATAGAATTAGCCAAAACACTGGCTACCTTAGGCGTTGAGATTCTATCAACCGGAGGTACTGCCCGTACTTTGAAAGATGCCGGAATTAAGGTAACAGATGTTTCCGAAATCACAGGTTTCCCGGAATGTTTGGATGGGAGAGTTAAAACTTTACACCCAAAAGTGCACGGTGGTATTCTCGCAAGAACATCCTATGAAGCAGATGTCAATGAATTGGAAAAATTGGGCGTATCGGCAATTGAATTAGTAGTTGTTAATTTATATCCCTTTCAGGAAACCGTCGCCAAATCAAACATTAGTCTGGCAGAAGCCCTCGAAAATATTGACATAGGCGGTCCAACTATGGTTCGGGCTTCCGCAAAGAACTTTCCCCACGTTGGAATTTTGACAAGTCCTCAGCAATACGGGGAATTTGTCTCTGAAATCTCTTCTAACGATGGATTCATTAGCTTTGAAACTCGCAAAAAGCTGGGTATTGAAGCATTCAAGCATACATCGGCATACGAAAGCGCTATCGCTTTTTATTTAAGTGGGAGTAATAATGAAGACCTTTCTGATCAGTTTCAAGTTCGTGGCATCAAATCTCAGGATATGAGATATGGGGAAAATCCTCATCAAAAAGCCGCCGCGTACGGCAATCAGGAAGAGTACATCGATTGTTTTCATGGGAAGCAATTGAGCTACAATAATATGCTTGATGTGGATGCCGCCTTGCGCTTGATGCAAGAATTCCAAGACGATGATCCTACTGTTGCAATCTTCAAACATACCGTGCCCTGTGGAGTAGCTAGTTCATCCAGTCTTGCGGAAGCCTACAAAAGAGCTTTTGCAACTGACCCCGTATCACCATTTGGCGGTATAATAGCAACCAACAAAACAGCTGACTTACAATTCGCTAAAGCTGTAGATGAAATTTTTTCTGAAATTATAATCGCTCCTGATTTTGATATCGATGCTGAAGAACTATTGACTCAAAAGAAAAACAGACGTTTAATCAGAGTTAAAAAATGGCCGGCAGCTGTGCGCAATGAAATTAAAATCAGCTCTATTTTTGGTGGATTTCTTGCTCAGGAACAAGACAATAGCAGCCTACCCGTATCTGCTGCTGAAATAGTTACAAAAAGACAGCCGACGAAAGAAGAATTGGCAAATCTCGCTTTTGCCTGGAAAGTTGTTAAGCATGTTAAATCCAATGCGATTGTTTTTGCCAGAGATTGTCAAACATTAGGAATTGGCGGAGGACAAACCAGCAGAGTTGATTCCTCCGAAATTGCTGTAAGTCGTGCTCATAAATACAACCTGACTTTAGAAGGCAGTGCAATTGCTTCCGATGCTTTTTTTCCTTTTTCTGATGGAATTGAAGCTGCAGCAAAAGCCGGTGCAACTTGTGTAATTCAGCCTGGTGGTAGTATCCGCGATGAGGAAGTAATCGCAAAAGCAAATGAATTCAATATGGCTATGTTGTTCACTAAGATGCGTCATTTCCGCCATTGATTTAAGCTTCTTTATTTTTCAGCTAAAAGACAGAATTAGTCCTGAGGTTGATTATAAAATGTCTTATTTTTAGAGGTTATAGGAATATTCTCCACAATTGAAACATTTTATATCCCGATTCTATGCAAGCTTCTGATAAAGCAACGATTTCAGCTCCCAAAAAGGCTCCTGCCGGTTTATTTGATTGGTTTTACACAGACATAGCTATTGACCTTGGAACTGCTAACACCCTGATTTACTCTAAAAATCATGGAATTGTTCTGAACGAGCCCTCCATCGTAGCCCTAAATCTCGCTGGACAAGCAGTTGCTGTTGGTCATGAAGCTCGCCTAATGCACGAAAAAACACACAGCTCAATTCGTACTGTTCGCCCACTTCGTGATGGTGTAATTGCTGATTTTGAAGTCGCTGAACAAATGATTCGCGGCATGATTAAGAAAGTGAAAGTGAAATGGTATTCAAGTACCCGCAAAATGGTGGTATGTGTACCAAGCGGAATCACTGAAGTTGAAAAACGAGCCGTAAGAGATAGTGCTGAACATGCAGGTGCAAAAGAAGTTTACCTGGTTGATGAACCTATGGCCGCTGCTATTGGTATTGGTCTTGATGTCCATGAACCCGTAGGTAATATGATTGTTGATATTGGCGGTGGAACCACAGAAATCGCTGTTATTGCCCTCTCCGGTATTGTGTACTCTCAATCCGTACGTTTAGGTGGCGATGAATTAAATGACGACATCATCAATTACTTCCGCAGAAATCACAACTTGTTAATTGGTGAGAGAACAGCAGAACAGGTAAAATGTCAGATCGGTTCTGCAACTCCTTTGGATGAAGAAATTGAAATCGTTACCAAAGGTCGTGATTTGATTAATGGAGTTCCTCGCACCAGAACTGTATCATCCAAAGATGTGCGAGAAGCCATCTCAGAATCCATCAACACTATTGTAGAATCAGTTACACAATCTTTAGAGCAGACACCTCCTGAACTTTCTGCTGATATTCTCGATCGCGGTATTTTCCTCACCGGTGGTGGTGCTCTACTCAAGAATCTCGACAAATTGATTATGGAAACCACTGATCTCCCTGTGCATATTGCAGAAGATCCATTAACCGCTGTTGTTCGCGGTACCGGTGCCATTCTCGAAAACCTGGATTATTACAGAAGTGTACTGACCTGATAACTTTCCCTTGAATGGCCCTCAATAACGCCCAATCTGAACAAGTTCGTGATTATGTATTAACAGCCATCTTCTTAGTCATCGCATTAATTTTAATGGTTTGGCGAACAGATGGAGGTCTTCATAATACCCGAAAAGTATCAGTTGCGGCTTTGAGTTACCTTGATCAGCCACTCGCAAATTTTAGGATTTACAGGGAAGCCTTACAGACAAACACTGAATTACGAGAGCAAAATGTTCTCCTTCTCGATGAGTTGAGCCGATTACGGTCCGCCAGAGAAGAAAACGAAATCCTTCGAGAACAACTTGGTTTCATGCAGAATGAAGACCATAACCTTTTGCCCGTCACCATAGTCAGTAAGAACCTGACCGGAGTTAATAATTCACTGACCATAAATGCCGGCAGTAATCAAGGAGTTCGTATCGGCATGCCTTTGATTACTTCTGATGGTCTGGTTGGCAGAGTTACCTTGGTTACTAATAATTTTTCTCAGGTTATGCCTTTTTCAAATCCGCTTTTCAGAGTTAGTGCCAGAGTTCAGGGTAGTCGGGCATTTGGTGTGGTTTCCTGGGAATCAGAGCGCATTAGTGAGGTAATAATGAATTTTGTTCCTCAAACAATTCCCGTTAGCATTGGAAGTGTTATAGAGACTTCCGGATCAAGTGCTGAATTTCCGGCACATATTCCGATCGGTGTAGTAGAAGGTACTGCCCCTGAAATTGGGCGAGAAACGCAAAAAATCTACATTCGCCCCTTTGTCTCTCTCTCTGAAATTGCGGAAGGTTTTGTATTGCTCTTTACCCCTGATGAGGAATTAACGGGTATTATTGAAACCTATGAGAGGCAGTTCAGATGAGTAGTGAAAGATTATACGATATACTTTTTGCCTCACTATTCGTGATCGCTCAGGTGGCACTATTCAGATACTTGGTATTCTTTGGTGCCTTTGCTGATATCGTCTTTCTGTATTTATTTTGGTTGATGACTACGAGAAGCCGAACTGAAATTTTAGTTACGGCTTTTGCTATGGGATTATTCCTCGATTTCTTTATGGATACCTGGGGGCTTCATATTGCCTCAAAAGTGTTGGTAGTTTTCATACTCTATAATGCCATCCCTAGAAGTACAGAAACCAAACTGGATACATGGCAGGTTTTCCTGATTTTACTTGGTGCAGGTTTAATTCATAATTTTATTTTTGCGGGTTTAGCACAATTTAGTGAGGTTTTGCAAGTTGAATCATTTCTAATCATTTTTATCGGCAACAGCCTCTATACGGCAATAATAGGTAGTTTCATCTATATCTTTAAGTCCGGATAACAGATGCAGAATAGTTCTAAAAAACAGCGTATCAAAGTTTCTATCAGAGTACTGCAAATTACTGTACTCAGTATCATGCTGATTATTACCGGACGATTTTTTCAACTTCAGATTCTGGAATACGAAAAATACAATCCGCTTAGTAGAGCAAATAGTATTCAGCAAGAGCGTATTGCTCCTGCCCGTGGCTTGATATTTGACCGTAATGGTGTTCTTTTAGTTGAAAACAACCCTGTTTATACAATTACGGTTACCCCTATAAACTTTTCGCGAGATAACATTCCTTTGCTCGCTGAATTATTAGGCGTGCCAGAACACACGGTAACCGATCGTTTCGAAGCAGCACGTCGTTTTTCCTGGCACAGATCATCAAGAATGTTCACGGAAGTTGATTTCGAAACTTTCTCACGGATTCAGGAAAACCTTTGGCGGCTTCCCGGTGTAGGACACATGATTGAAGCCAAGCGTAATTATCCCACAGATATTTTTGCTTCTCATGTTTTGGGATATCTCAGCGAAGTAAGTGATCAGGAACATCGCTCCTCCCCCCGCTATCGTCTTGGAGACCGAATTGGCAGAATTGGGCTTGAGCGTATTTACGAAGAACACCTGCGTGGCGAAACCGGTGCCCAATTCCAGATGGTTAATGCGTTTGGTCAATCAACAGGTCCTTATGATGAGGGGCGTTTTGATCGTCACCCGGTAAAAGGTGCTGATATTTATACCACATTGGATTATTCACTTCAGGAACTGGCCGAGCGATTAATGGCCAACCATGTGGGCGGAATCGTAGCAATGAACCCAAATAACGGCGAAATTCTTGCTCTGGTAAGTGCACCACAGTTTGATATCACTAAACTAGCAGGAAGACTTGATCGTGAATACTGGGCGGCTGTAAATGCCGATTCTCTTACGCCGCTTTTTAATCGTGCGATTTCAACTATGCAGCCTCCCGGCTCCACAGTAAAAATGCAAATGGGCTTAATTGGCTTAGAACTTGGGCTGATTACTCCCACTGATGAAGTTACATGCCGAGGTGGCTTTACAAGAGGTCGATTATATCGATGCACGAACGAACACGGGCGTCAAAATCTGGTACAGGCAATTAAAAACTCCTGCAATACTTATTTTTTCTCATTGATGAACCAAATCATAACTCATTTTGACCTAAACACATGGCACAGAATGAATGCTGATTTTGGCTTGGGTAAACAAAATGGAATCGATCTACCTTTTGAAACCAGAGGTATTTTACCGGATAGTAGTTATTACGACAGGGTATTTGGCAGAAATCAGTGGGGTCCCGGTGATTTAATCAATCTTGGAGTAGGACAGGGTACATTCTCAAGTTCACCGCTTCAAATGGCAGTGATGACTTCTGCCCTTGCGAATAATGGCTACAGAGTCCAACCACATTTAGTAAATCGTATTGTTTATGAAGATGGTAGTCAGATTGTAATTCAGCCAGAGAGAGAACATATCCCCTGGATTCAAAAGGAACACCTTGAAGTTGTTCAGCATGGAATGCGCTTGGCCGTTTCTGAAGGATCTGGACGCTTTTTTGCAGAATTAAGAGATGTAGAGGTAGCCGGTAAAACTGGAACAGCACAAAATCCACATGGTCAAAATCATG
>SKIC01000004.1 GCA_007116685.1 Balneolales bacterium | reverse complement strand
GGAAAATATCAGTTGGAGTCTGATGAACTTCGGAATGGATAATCCTGAATATTATGAGATTATGTTTCTAATACATCCCGATCAGATGCAACGCTATCCGGCGGATAAGTTTCGCAGAGCTCGCCGACCAATTAATATTCTTATGGATATTCTTCAAGACGGTAAAGTTCAGGGACTTTTTGAAGTTGAAGATACTTTCGTTGAAGCATTTGTAGTGTGGTCATCTGTTCACGGAGCCATCACAGCTACACTTGCTAAAAGGGTTGATGTAAGTATTCCTACTCAGACATTTTTGAAATCCGTAGTAGAGCGTATAAAAAAACGCTATATGGTAGCATCCTGAATTTTTTTAAGCATTACTTAACAGTGTTAAGCGTGGAAATTAAGAATTATTAAACATCACAAAGAACAAACCAAAAAGTGATTGCAAACCTATGAAGAAAAAGAAAGACTACATATCTCATCGCCCATTCAGAACAGCAGCCGTTCTTGGTGCGGGCGTAATGGGGGCACAAATAGCTGCTCATTTAGCGAATGCAGGCTTACAAGTATTATTGCTAGATATGCCGGCTAAAGAAGAAAGCCGTAATGCTGTTGTAGATGGTGCATTGAAAAAAATCCCCAAAATGAAGCCAGCACCTTTTGTTAATAAAGCTGCTTCAACCCGAATCAAAACGGGTAATTTTGAGGATGATTTAAATAAGATTTCATCCGTTGACTGGGTGATAGAGGTTATCATTGAAAACATGGAGATTAAGAGATCTCTCATGGAAAAAGTTGAAAAAGTTATTTCGGATACTACTGTCATTTCTACCAATACCAGTGGTTTGCCTATTCATCAGATTATGGAAGGTAGATCTGAGAGTTTCAAAAAGCGCTTCCTGGGAACGCATTTCTTTAATCCCCCAAGATATATGAAGTTGTTGGAGCTTATCCCAACACCGGATACTGATCCTGAAGTAATTGAACGAGTCAGCGATTTTTGTTATCGCCATTTGGGTAAAGGCGTGGTTGTATGCAAGGATACTCCAAATTTTATTGCAAACCGTATTGGTGTGTATTCCATGCAACATATTTTGCACACTTTCGAGCAAGGAGAGTACTCTATCGAAGAAATTGATGCTCTGACAGGTCCATTAACCGGCCGACCTCGTTCTGCTACGTTCCGAACTGCTGATGTTGTAGGATTGGATACCCTTATGTATGTAGCTCAAAACTTGTACGAAGCGGTTGAGGATGACGAATCTCGTGAGATATTTAAAATCCCAAACACCTTAAAGAGTTTGGTTGAAAACAAAGCTTTGGGTGCTAAGACAGGAGCAGGGTTTTACCGCAAAGAAGGCAAAGAAATTAAATCATTACATCCTGCATCCGGTAATTATGAGTCTGCCAAAGAACTCGAATTAGGTGATTTATCCGTGATTAAGAAAGCCGGTGGGTTGAAGGAGCGCTGGCAAGCAGCATATTCATTTGAAGGCCGAGCTGGAGATTTTATCCGTAAGCATACTCAGGATGTAATTGCATACGCCATGAATCGAACCCCTGAAATTGCTGATTCTCCTGCAGATATAGACAGAGCTATAAAATGGGGTTTCGGTTGGGAAATGGGACCTTTTGAAATTGCCGATTTTGTAGGATTAGATAAGATTTTATCAGATTTAGAAGAACGTGATGTATTCTTACCATCTTGGGTGGATGCCATGAAATCATCCGGCGTAACATCATTTTATACTATGTTGGAAGGTGTGCGCCATGTTTATGTACCGGGCGAAGGATACACTCCTGATCCGGTTCCTGCTGATCAAGTACCGTTGTTTTACATCAAAAAAGACAGCAGCAAAGAAATTTGGTCGAACGAAGAGGCTGCGCTTCTTGATATCGGAGATGGTGTAGCGCTATACGAATTCCGCTCAAAAGCTAACACGCTTGGCGTGAATGTGATGCGTGGTATCCACGAAGCGCTCCACGTTGTGGAAAATGGTGATTACCGTGGAATGGTAATTGGAAATCATGGCGCTAACTTCTCAGTTGGTGCAAATTTAGGTGAGTTAGCACATTTTGTTTTCCAGGGACAAATGAAGCCGGTTGTTGAAGCCGTTGAGAACTTCCAGAAAACAGTTCAGAGAATACATTACGCTTCAAAACCTGTGGTTACTGCCATTCACCAAAAAACCTTAGGTGGCGGTTGTGAAATTGCCATGGGCTCTGCTCAGGTTGTAGCAGCAACAGAAACCTATATGGGATTGGTTGAGCTGGGCGTTGGTTTGATACCTGCAGGAGCGGGAACAATGAGAATGGCTGTGAGAGCTGCTGCCAAAGCACCACAATTGAATCCAAGCCATGTGCAACCATTTGTACAACAAGCTTTTGAAACAATCGCAATGGCTAAAGTGGCTACAAGTGGTTTTGAAGCCAAAGAATTAGGCTACTTACTACCTGAAAATAAAGTGGTGATGCACGAAGATCGACGTTTACACGCCGCAAAACATGAGGTAATTGCTTTGTATGAGCAAGGTTATCGTCCACCGGAAGTAAATAACGCAGTTTATGTAGTAGGAAAGCCCGGTAAAGCGCCGCTTATGACCGGTGTATATCAAATGAAAGAAGGCGGTTATGTTAGCGAATATGATATGTATTTGGCTGAGCGCCTGGCTCATATTCTTACAGGTGGAGATTTGTCCGGTCCTCAAACCGTCCATGAAGATTACTTACTGGAATTGGAAAGAGAAGTTTTCTTGAGTCTGCTTACAGAGAAGAAAACACAGGCAAGGGTTGAATCCATCCTGAAAACAAACAAACCGTTACGGAATTAAAGTTAAAAAGGTTAGAAAGTTTAAGGTTCAAGGTTTAAGAATGGCTACGATTTCGAAATTTGAAGATTTAGAGGTTTGGCAAATGTCCAGAATATTTTGCCAGCGTATTCATGCTATTTGCATGGAAAAACCTCTGAATTCAGATTTCTCGATTAGAGACCAAATAAAAAGATCCAGTGGTTCAACAATGGATAATATTGCAGAAGGTTTTGAAAGAGGAGGAAATCGTGAATTTAT
>SKIC01000152.1 GCA_007116685.1 Balneolales bacterium | reverse complement strand
TATCTATCACAGCTTGCGTAGCCTGAGGAACCCGGGCGCCACCTGCTGTATTTACTATTGGGTAGTCAATCTGATAAATTTTTTCTAATCGTACGCCAGTTTCATCTCTGGGGATTCTTTCTGCAACTACATCGGCATTTAGTATGTGTAAATCTCGGTCGCCACTGCTGCTAGGATTGATGTCATCATCTGCAAGAAAGGTGAAAATAGTTCGCCAATCCCCGCGGTGGGATGGTTGTTCGTAACGTTTAATTTTATCAAGAATCAATTCAGCATCAGCAACTGTATTTACCGGTAATCGACCGATTCCGATATCGATATGTACATTTTCAACTCTGTCGCCCTTGCTTTCCTCCAGTAAACCAAAGAAATCATCTGTAGCATAAGAATTCACCCGGTCGGTTGACTCCGTGGTTTGATAAGTAAAAACATGATTCCTCATCGGAACGGCAGGGATGATGTTTTTATAATCAAAAGTGGTGTTGCCAAAGAAGAGCAGGTATTTCGGCAATAAGTCTTGAGAAGGAGCCGCATTATAAATCAAACGTACAAAATCCCGCATGGCGGTGATGTCCGGTACGCCTCCATTGAATTCGTTGAAAATTTGTTGCTGAGTAACAACTACAGGCTCAAGTCCATCGCGTTGCCTTCGGTATTCGGCTAGTCGATTAGCCTGCTCCAAAAAGATTTCATTTGTGATGATGATATAATCCGGATGCCCAACGATATCGCTGATATGCTGATTGGATAGGCTGGTAATTCTTGAAGGGCGTTTCAAATTAGCTGAAGCATAAAAAATATGTCCCGGAGAATCACCGTATGTAATTACGTAGTTGTTGCCTTGCTCCGCTACTCGAAATAACGTGGGTGATAAAGGATTGCTGACTTCCATCACATAAGGAGTATCAGTAAAACCCTGCAAAACGTAATTGGCATTTTGCGCTGTGCCATTTTCCGGACTAAAAAAGCGCAATACATTATTGTGAGCAACCAAATTTCGAGTAAGATTTAAACGAATGAAATTAACCCAACCACGTGCTTGCCCATCATTCGGACGGAAAGTGGCATCAATTTGAATGATATTGTCTGGAGCAAGGATAGAAGTAGTGCTATTGGCCAGCGCAAATCTGGCAGAAGGACCGGTAGAACTTGTATAACTTAGAATGCTGGAAATCCCCAGACTTGGGAGCTGAGTCCCATTAATTGAGAAATCAAAGAAAGAGGTGGTAGTTGCTCTGGCCGCCATACTTATTTGATAACGCACCTGATCACTTGATACAAAGCCTGGAATAGTATCTAAAAGTATAGTTTGGGTTCTGTTTACTGTAGTTTCAAATTGCTGCCCAAGCCACTGTGTTCCTGATTTTAATCGTGCTTCAGACTTATGTAATTCTTCTTCCAACCAGATAAAATCACGGAATTGGGTAATAGGTGTTCCGGAACTTGTAGATAGCGCGGTTTCAGAAAGGCGTAATCCATTTTCACTACCGATTGTCATATACACGTAATTATATACGGAATACGGGTGCAGTTGGTGAGTGTGAGTCAACGCTTCGCCGGGCGTATGGATAATCTGATTAACCGAATTTCCATAGAAAATAATGCGATCATTGGAGTTGAATTCACCGTTGGTTTCTCCCTCAACAATAATTGGGATTTGAACCAATTCGGGTCTTGGTTCGCTGTTAGCCTGAGGTAATTCAAAACCCGGAGTACTCCAAAGTTGAATATTTCTGGGATCAATTTGGGAAACGTCTAATCCAAGTTCAGTTAGTTCTTCTGTGCCAATTTCATAGATACCATCTTCTTTAATTCTAATTTTAAACCAATTTCCTTCGCTTAAACGATGGGTAGGATTAATCAAATTCTGATTGCTTAAACTTGCCCGAGAAAGAATTGTGGGCTGATTAAATACCCGGACTCGTAAAATTTTGGCAACTAAAACTTCGGTTTGATCACGCTGATTGACCCGGGAGGTGTGAATTAATAAGTTTGCTACATTTTCACGGCGAACTATTCCCGGATTTGTGATTTCAATGAGAGGCGTGTCGGAACTTACAATCGCCTTAAGCAGGGGATGATCCACAGGCTTGTTATGAGAAACGCTAACTAGTTCCTGCTCTAATATCCGGTAGGCTTGCGATTGCCCGGAAAAGGGTATTAGAATATCATGTGCCGTTGTGATACGAAGCGAGTCGTTCTCAAAAACATAATCGGTAAATTCCGGAGTTTGTACTTCTATCCTAAGTTCCTGAGCTAAAAGCACGGAAGTACAAAAAGTAGTACATAGCAAGAGTACTAAAAACCTGAGCATGTGAGACTGGAAAAAAGACAATATAAAGCGTTCTGTTAAAGACGTTCTGTAGATTATGGTAACAAAATCGCTATAGGCTATACAGGTTTTTTAATTTTGGCGTTAATCTGAAAGTTACTTCAGAACGTTACATAATTCAAATAAATTTTACGGGAAGGGCATTATTTACATTTCCCTTCCCGAATTTAAGTTCGACTACATCATTTCGAAAACGATTGCAGATGCACCACCGCCACCGTTACAGATACCGGCTGCTCCAATCTTTCCACCGGTTTTTGAGAGCGCATTTAGTAATGTGACAAGAATTCTGGCACCTGAGCAACCAATAGGATGACCAATACTTACAGCACCACCATAGATGTTCACTTTAGCAGGATCCAATTCCAATATCTGGTTATTAGCAATTGAAACAACGGAGAACGCTTCGTTTACTTCCCATAAGTCTACATCGTCTTTTGTAATTCCGGCTCTTTTGAGTGCTATAGGGATGGCATCTGCAGGTGCAGTAGTAAACCATTCCGGAGCTTTTGCAGCGGAAGCCTGAGAACGAATTTTGGCGATGGGTTTCAATCCCAGTTCATCGGCTTTTTCTTTTGACATGACGATTAGTGCAGCGGCTCCGTCATTAATAGTAGAAGCATTGGCTGCTGTTATTGTTCCTTCCCGATCAAAAACCGGACGCAATTGAGGAATTTTATCAAAATTCACACGATTAATTTCCTCGTCTTCGGAAACCATAGT
>SKIC01000041.1 GCA_007116685.1 Balneolales bacterium | reverse complement strand
CTGCAGTTGAGGAGCGTTTGCAAATGCTTTGCGACGAATACGAGTTGGGAATTACCATCGACCAGGTTGTACTTCAGGATGTAAATCCGCCTGATCCTGTAAAACCTTCTTTTAATGCCGTGAACGAAGCTCAGCAGCAAAGAGAAACATTAATTAATCAGGCCTTAACAGAATATAACCGTGCCATTCCAAGAGCACGTGGAGAAGCACAGCAAATGATTGAACGGGCCGAAGGTTTTTATATCAATCGTGTTAACAGGGCTCAAGGTGAGTCAGAGCGCTTCAATTCATTGTATCGTGAATATATTTTGGCGCCTGAAGTAACCAGACAAAGATTGTATCTGGAAACCATTGAGCGAATTCTGCCAAATATCGGAAATAAAATCATTACTGATGAAAGTGGCACTGATATCCTCCCATTATTACAACTCCAAACCGGAGGACGAAACTAATGAATAAACTAAATTTAATACTTATTGTCGGAGCTGTAATAGCCATTCTTATATACAGTTCTGCGTATATCGTAAATGAAAAAGAGCAAGTCATTATTACTCAGTTTGGTGAGCCCATCGGTGATGTGAAATCAGAGCCGGGCTTGTATTTCAAAATTCCGGTCATCCAGAAAGCCAATTATTTTGATCGCAGATTTTTGGAGTGGGATGGCGATGTAAATCAAATCCCAACCGGTGATAAACGATTTATTTTCGTGGATACTTACGCTCGATGGCATATAGTTGATCCCTTGCAGTTTTTCCGTCGTTTGAGAGATGAATCCGGTGGACAATCCCGATTGGACGATATTCTTGATGGAGAAACCAGGAATGCTGTGGCAAGTTTCGATTTGCTTGAATTGGTAAGATCAACCAATAGAACTCCGGAAGAAACAGAAGATGTTCTGGAAGAATTGGATGAACTACAAAGAATAGAAGTTGGTCGCGATAGAATCGAAGCTATTGTTCTGGAGCGTGCAAACGAAAGAACCGCTGATTTAGGAATTCGAGTATTGGATTTCCGATTCAAACGAATCGACTATGTTGACGATGTACGTCAGCGTGTTTTCGAACGTATGATTTCTGAGCGTATGCGAATTGCTGAATTATTCCGCTCTGAAGGGGAAGGGGAAGCCCGAAGAATCAACGGTGAGATGGAGCGCGAGCTCAATCGTATTGAATCAGAAGCGTTTAGAACGGCCGAGGAAATTCGGGGTAGAGCAGAAGCTGAAGCTACAGCAATCTATGCAGCAGCTTATAACAGAAATAATCAATCTCGTGAGTTATATCGATTCTTAAGAACCTTAGAAAGTTATGAGAAGGTATTTGACGATCAAACATCAGTAATACTCTCTACTGATTCTGATTTCTTCAGATATTTGAAACGAGCGGATTAATATCCTGCTAAATCATTTCAAAAGGTGGTTTGCTTATTGATTAGCAGACCACCTTTTTAGTTTAAGGCTAGATAAACATTATACAGCAATTCTTTCTGCATCTACACTTTTATCCAAGTAATTGGTAATCGTATGGTAAGCAGACTCGGTTTCAATGCTAGCATTGAGCGAAATTAGCATCCGATACAATCCGATCACTACTCGAGCGATATAAACGAAGTGTCTGGATCCCCTTGGTTTTCCATCCGCTGCCGCTTCTTTCAATAATTCGGTCATACGAGAATCATAATCAGAATCACCAAAGTTGAAGTTTTTGCTTCTGTAGGGATGAATCATTAATTCACCAAAATCTCGACAAAATCGGTAAAACTTTTCTTCCTCTTTACTTTTAGCGGGATCGTCAAAAAGTAATTCAAGATCATAGTAAATAGGCAACAAGGCCTGCACGTCTTCATCATGATGTGCTGGCATCAAGGATAAAAAGGAATCGAAAAAGTCAGGCGGACACTCTTTTATACATCCAAAATCTAAAATTCCAAGTTTACCATCAGGAGTTAGCACAAAATTACCGGGATGAGTATCTGCGTGAACTGTGTGTCTGTCGTTAACTTGTGAATGGAAGAAATCCCAAAGTAATTGGCCATATCTGTTTCTGCTTTCCTGATCAGGATTTCGCTTCAAAAACTCATGGGCGTGTTCACCTTCCAGATAACTCATGGTCAAAATACGCTTAGTGGAGTAAGAAGGAATCCACTCTGGAGTCACAAAATCAGGATGGGCGTAATAATTAGAGTAATTATCAAGGTTTTGACCTTCCATTTCGTAATCGGTTTCCTCCATAAGTTTGGATCGAACTTCTTCAAAATATTGATCCACCTTTTTACCGCCAGCCATTCTGCGGAAAAGAATTTTGCCCATTGCTAAATCACTCTCAATGGTTTCCCGCACGTTAGGATATTGCACTTTTATCGCAACTTTTCGCCCATCTTTCAAAGTAGCACGGTGAACCTGGCCTAAAGAGGCTGCAGCCATCGCATTGGGTTCAAAATGAGCAAAGATTTTTTCTGGAAAATCACCTAATTCCTGCTTGATGATTTGCCTTACCATTGTAGCACTAATAGGAGGGACCTGATATTGAGATCTGGCTAAAACATCGGCAAATTCATCAGGAAAAATACTTCTGTCTACACTAATAGCTTGTGCCATTTTTAAAGCAGTTCCTCTGAGCCGTGTGAAATCCTTGAATAACTCTTCTGCGTTTCTGATGTGTAACGCAGATATTTCTTCTTTAGACTTTTTTTTACCAAGTTTCTCT
Source organism: Balneolales bacterium (assembly GCA_007116685.1). Classification (GTDB taxonomy): domain Bacteria; phylum Bacteroidota; class Rhodothermia; order Balneolales; family Natronogracilivirgulaceae; genus SKIC01. The sequence goes on along the minus strand of SKIC01000041.1, from coordinate 354 downwards.
TGAAGTCTAAGTTTGGCGTAGTTTACACCAATTTTTAGACCAGATTTAGCGAATACTTTGCCGCGTTGAAATTTTGATGATGGAAACTCACTCATGGTCTTTTTTATTCAAATATGAAGAGACTGCTGCACTTACAAATGGGATGGAAATAATATTTTGTTGAAGCATAAACCTGACAACATCGATACCGGTTGAAAAAGTTGCGTTAGTAATCAGTTCATTAAAGAAAGCAGATAGTTTTTCAGTAAGGGCAAAAGTTCGTTGCCGGGAAGGATTGTCTGATTCAACAGCATATCGTAACAAAGAAATGTAGGCTACTGCAAGAATTTTAAATGATGCTTTATTCAGGAATAG
>SKIC01000051.1 GCA_007116685.1 Balneolales bacterium | reverse complement strand
CGTTATAACAAGATCAGATGGCGGAAGTATATCAAATACTCGAATTGAAATCAAAGAAGCAATTGTTACTTATGATGTAATATTTGATGCCAATATAGGCATTGGAACAATGGACAACCAAACCTTTGAAGAAGGTGAAACAAAGACCGAAGCAGCCTTGCGAGAAGCAGAAGAAGAAGTTGGAATTCCATCGGAAGAAATAACTATCTGCGGTGAATTAAGTCCACTATATGTTTACCCATCCAACAATATAATTTATCCTATTATAGGATATCTCCCCTACCGTCCCCAGTTAAAACTGCAATTAGAGGAAGTTGAGGAAGCTTTTACTACCCCACTTTCTAAACTTTTGGATAGCAAACAAATCAAAAGAGAAACCTGGAATGTCCGAGATATGGAGTTGGAAGTTCCATTTTGGAAAATCCACAGAGTGCCACTTTGGGGTGCCACGGCTATGATTTGCAGTGAACTAGTCGCTATTTTTAACGAGATTCAGCAATAAGCCCGGCTACTCTTCGGGCTGTTTCCATCCCCAAAGCTACACCCATACCTCCCAAACCGGCAGCCACAAAAATTCCCTCTTCTGTTTTACGAATGATTGGCATTTTACTGTCACCAAAACCCATAATTCCCGGCCATTCATATTCCGCTTCCCAGGTATCTCCTAATCTCAGTGTCTCAGACAAAAAGTTGTGAATATAATTTTTGATGACAGGGTTGATTTCCATTTCTGTGGTTTCTTCTCCCTTAAAATCCTTATTTCGGCCACCACCAATTAAGATTCTATCTCCCAAATCCCTGAAGTAGATATATCCTTTATCGAAGTGAAAGGTGCCTTTCCATAGATGGCTGATTGGCTTAGTAACGCAAACATAGCCTCTGGCCGGTTTTATCGAGACTTCGGAAAGCAAGTGGCGAGTGAAAGCATTGGTAGCTGCAAGTACATTGGTAGCCTCCAGAGTCAAACCATCTTTTAACCTTACTGCTTGCTTTGAACAAGACTGTACTTCGCAATTATTCCAAAGCTCAATGCCATTTTTACGCACCATATCTCCCAGCTGTTTTACCAATTTCCCGGAATGCAAGTAACCTTCCTGCTTGGTGTGGATAGCCATATATCCTTCAAATTCGGTTGCAGTATACATTTCAGGCTCTCCGGTAAATCCTTCTAAACGGGCATTAAACTCGGGGATTCTACTTACTGCTTCCTCAAAAATGCTTTTATCCGTGAATAATTCGTATCCGCCCGGCATAGAAAAACCTATAGCCTCATCACCCATGGTTGTTCTTAGTAATTGCAAACCCTGATACCGTGCATTCACCAAATCAAATGCCGCATCTGTTCCATGTTGATTACTATCGTCTATCAACTCCGTAACTGAGCCAAAGCAGGCAAAACCGGCATTTCGGGTGCTTGCTCCACCTGGTAAAATTCCACGCTCCAGAATTAAAACATCGGCTTCAGGAAAAATCTTTTTGTACTCCAAAGCGGAGCGCATCCCTACAATCCCACCTCCGATTATGATTAAATCCCTGGGTTTCAAAAGCGCCGTTTTTTCCCAATAACTGATCACAATTTACCTCGTTGATTTATTTCATTTAGATAGTCCAGATATGCTTCGGCCTCCTTTGAATTTTCTTCCGGTGCCCAATCCGCGAATGTCTTATCCAAAGTTGTGCTATACGGTCCCATCTTGGTTTCAAACAACAAGGTGTCCGGTTTTAAAACCAGAAAACTGTGCCATACATTGGGCTCTATATCAATCACGTTTTTGGCTAAATCAGAGACATCTAATTCAATAAGAGAGCTTGGATTTCCGAAATCATCAAAAACAAAAAAAGCAATCGCACCTTGTAGCACACAAATACTCTCTGAAGCAGAATCCCGGGGGTGCAAATGCGGACGAATGTAGGTTCCCGGCTGCATAAAATTATACATCCGCTGAACTTTTGCTTCCTGAGAGCGATGCAGGGGAAGAATCATTCGCTTTCGGGGAGATTTTCTTGATGCCTCAAAGCCCTGCTCTAAAATTTCAGATGTGGGTGTAAATACATTCCCTGAAATATTTTCGAAAGCCAGTTTCATGCTAATTTTATCCCTTTAAGGCCAAAGCGGTCATTAATGCTGAGCCGTTTTTCATACAGTTTTCATCGGCATTGTATTTTGGATGATGCCAGGAATGCACAGAACCTGTTTCTTCTGAGCCTGAGCCTAAAAAGAAAAAAGTACCCGGAAATTTCTTTTGATAAAAAGCGAAGTCCTCACCAGCCATTACGGGTTTTTCTAACATGTGGATGGCTTCAGCACCCAATACATTTTCAGCAATTTCGAGCAGTTTGCTTGTGACCTCATTATCATTAATCACCGGTGGATATCCTTCGTCAAAATAATACTCTGCACTGCCACCATGCGCTTCTGCCAAACCCTTAGCAAATTGCTCTATTCTGCTACTGATTAAATTTGCTGTTTCTTCATTAAAACTTCTGATTGTACCCAACATTTCCACTCGCTCCGGAATCACATTGTGCGCTGAACCACCGCTGATTTTCCCTACCGTAACAACGCCCGGCTCAGTAGGATCGAGCGCTCTTGAAACAATAGACTGTAACGAAGTAACCACTTGTGCGGCAATTACTATGGGATCAACGGCTATATGTGGCGCAGCAGCGTGACCACCCTTACCATGTATCGTTAATCGAAACTCATCAGGACTAGCCATTAATGGACCGGATTTTACGGCAATTTCACCGGGCTTCATATAAGGGAAAGTGTGCAATCCATAAATGCGCTGCACTCCCAACTCCTGAAGCGTGCCGGCATCCATCAAAAGCTTACCACCACCGGGTATTTTTTCTTCTCCGGGTTGGAAAATGAGAACTACTGTTCCTTCTAATTCCACTTTTTTGTCGGCTATCATTCGCGCAGCTCCAAGTAAGTTGGCCGTGTGAATGTCGTGTCCGCAGCAATGAGCAACGCCATCGATTTTTGACATAAATGCTTTCTTATGCTCACCTTCTTCCTGAATAGGAAGTGCATCAATGTCTGCACGTAAAGCAACGATTCGAGACTCCGGCGATTTTCCTTTTAAAACAGCAACACAACCCGTTTCGAGTGGTTTTAAAACCTCATAGCCCAGGTTTGCTAGATGGTCAATAAGAAATCGGGTGGTTTCAAACTCCATATAACTTAATTCCGGATGCTGGTGTAAACGCCTGCGGATTTGAATCATCTCTGGAAAATGATGTTCTGCTTCGGTGAGATATTGAGAAAAATCAATCATACTTGTTTTGAATGAAAGTGGGGTGTAGTTCTGTTGAATTACCAGAAGATAGTAGTTTCTAAATCAACCATTAAAAGAAATCAATGAAAGCATTTGACGTTCACATTCCAACCAGATTGTTATTTGGCGATCAACAGGAATCAAAATTTATTAAAGCCATTTTCACTCAGGGAAAAAAAGTTACCATCGTAATTGGTGGAGGCTCTATGGAACGGCTGGGTTATTTAAAAAGAGTGTCCGGGGCTATAGAAAAAAATGGTGGCGAAGTCCAGGTTTTTAGAGGGATAGAACCTAATCCCCATGCCAATACCATCGATAAAGCAGCAGAAGAAGCCCGAACTTTCGGAACAGAGGTTTTTGTGGCACTAGGTGGTGGTTCGGTGATGGACGCCACAAAATGTATCGCTGCTTTAGCAAAATCCGGAGAGAAAAACATCTGGCCTTTTACGCTTGGAAATGAGAAACGAGGGCAACTTGGCGATGCTCTTCCAATAGCGGCAATACCAACAACGGCTGCTACGGCCTCCGAGGTTACCCCATATGCGGTGGTTTCCAATCCGGAGACGAATGGTAAGGAACCCATTGCACATCCTACTTTCAAGCCTTTTGTGGCTTGGCTGAATCCCGATTTTACAACTAAACTCCCTGCTACTACCACACAAGACGGCGCCTCAGACATACTCAGCCACGTTTTTGAAAATTACCTTTTAGGAGGAAATGATTCCCCCATAGCCGACCGATACAGCGAAGGCATTATTGAAACAGTGATGGATACATTGCCTCGAGTTCTTGCAGACCCGGAAAATGCGGATTATCGCGGTCGATTATTGTGGGCTTCTTCACTGGCGCTAAACGGTATGCAGCAAGCAGGAAGAAATCCCGGTGAGTTTGTAATGCACAGCATGGAGCACGCTTTGAGTGGATTCTACCCCGAATTGGCTCACGGTCGTGGATTAGCCACGCTTTATCCCGCTTATTTCCGCTGGTTGATTCAACAAAACAGAGCTATTGACCGACTCGCATTGTTAGGACAGCGAATTTTCAGAATTCAAGATGAAAACACCACAGAGTGCGCTATTCAATTCGTTGATCGGTTTGAAGGTTGGCTTAGAGAAAACAACTTACTCCAAAGCCTAAGCGATCTGGGAATTCCTGAGGATAGGTTTGACGAAATTGCGGAATACGCTGTTGCCGTTTACGGTAGAAATGGCGTTTTGAATGCCCTGGGCGACCTTCCTAAAGAAGAGATTGTTCGAATCTTCAAAGCAACTGAAGCACAAACTTTGAAAGTGTAAATTACTATTTCCCTTAACTCCCCCCAATTGAAGGGGGAGTAAGGGAAAGGTTTTCTTCTAAAACGTATTACACACAAACTCGCCTTGGGTTTGTCCTGTAGGTTTTACGAAAACAGCTGTAGTCAAACCTGGTACTGTAAACGCACCATTAACAGACGTTGCAGCGCGCACAACTTCATCTGATCCATTGGTCTGTATCGGATGTAATTCCATCCCTTCAAGACCTAAATCAAGAGTATGCTCATTGATGTCCGCATTAAAGATGACAAGAATACCATCGTAATTTGGATCAAGAGATTCTCCGGCACAAACGCCATCCGATAAGGTCATTACAATCAAGCCGGGTATTTGCTCCGGACCTGTGTTGTGATACGCCAATCGTGTGTGAATATCTTCAGCATCATCCAGACGGAACAATGGCGAACTATAACGAATTCTCAGATGCTCACGGAATTGCGTATTGGAGGCTACCATGTGCTCGCGCTCAATATTGATATTCGGATTGGTTAAAATTGGCACCATTTGCTCCCAGCGGTCTTGATTATCCCATGCCGGCGGTAAACCAATCGCCCAATTATGACTATTCATAGTAAAATCGACGGCATTATACCAATCACCGGAATCAAAACTATTGCGATCTAAGGATTTTGAGCGAAGTATATCGCTACCCATTTGGTAGAATGGAACTCCTAACCCCAGAGTGATGAAGGAATTACTCAATACATGTACACGAACTCGTTGATCCATGTTAAAATCCATCGGAAGTTTGGTTTGGGTGTTATCCCAAAGAGTTTCGTTATCGTGTTTGTCGATATAATTCACAGATTCCTGCGGATTCAGGGCGAATCCAATCCACTCATTGCCACCATCCACTTTTTCTCCAAAACGGTTGATGTAAGGATAGGTTGCCAGATTACCGGCCATCCCCACCCGGATACGATCAGCGCCATCCAGAAGACTTGCTAATTGCTCGGCACGATCAGGATTAGCTTCTTCATTTGGGAAAACGAATTGTCCATTGCCAAAACCTTGGTGTCTCAAGTTATTTGTGAAGTTACCACCACGAATACCATCACGGCTACGATCATTGAAATTCCCAATATTGGTACCACCCATATTAAACTGAGTAGCCTGCTTGAAAATGCGGTCATTCACAACTTCACCAAAATTCCAACCTTCGCCATACACATAGATATTCTTACCATCAACACCATGCTCTTCAAGTGTTAATTCAGCTAGTGCATCCATCAGATTCTCCATCACATAACGAGGATGGTGCCCCATCAGGTCGAAGCGGAATGAGTCAATTTTGTAATGTTGCGCCCAAAGTATTACTGAATCTATGATGAGTTTTTCCATCATCAAAAATTCAGCAGCGGTGTTATCACAACATGTGGAGGTTTCCATTGCACCGCTATCAGGATTCAACCTGTGATAATACATCGGTACAATTTTATCCAACACGGAATAATCATCTAATCCGGAAGCAAATGTGTGATTATAAACCACATCAATCACTACTTTCAAACCAATTTCGTGTAAAGCTCTAACCATTTCTCTAACTTCGAGAATTCGCTGAACCCCCTCAGGGTTAGTAGAATAACTTCCCTCCGGTACATTGAAATGGTAAGGATCATATCCCCAATTGAATCCATCGTGCCATGCCATACCATTCATACGGCCTGGTTCGCTGTAAAATCTTTGAATTTCAGTGGTCACTGGGTTTTCACTAGCCATTTCGGTGAATACATCGCGAATAACTCTATCGCCATACTTTTCGCAATCTTCTTCAAAGGCTTCAAAATCAAGAACTTCACAGATGCGATAGAAAGGATCAGTTAGATCAACTCTTTTGCTTTTGTCCTCGAAAACGGTGGCAATATCGTTGATTGGCAAAAGGTGGATATGCGTCAAACCGGCGTCAGCCAATTCGATGAGGTGGTTCATACCTGCTGAAATATTTCGTCCATGCAAACCATTATGCGTAAAAGCCATATAGGTACCGCGATGCTCAGCAGGAATGCTTTCCTCAATAATGCTAAAGTCTCTCACATGCGCCTCGTACAAGGTAATGTCCGTTGCTCTTGGCAATTCTTTTCGGATATCATCCCAACCCACGGGCTTGAGAGAATCATCACCTACCAAATCAGCAAATTGACTGTATTGGCTGTCTGTGGAAAGACTAACGGAGTACGGGTCGGTCACTTCGTATTCAAGAATAGAATCTTCATAGTAATGATACACTTTCACATGGAAGCGATAAAACATTCTGTCCCAATCAGAAGAACCTGAGAATTGATACACTCCGGGAGCCGGTGATTGCGCATCAGGAGAAACTATTTCCACCAGGTTTTTATCGGTGTCATACAATTTAAGGCTGATTTTCTGAGCAGTTGGTGCCCAAACTCTGAGGTAAACATTGCCATCTGCATATTTCGGTCCGAGATAGCCATCATAAAAAAATAAATCATCCAAAACGCCATGGTGCTGAACATTTGTGGCGGCTATGGGTCGATTATTTGAATCGTAAGCAACTACCACCATTTGTCCTCTCAGGGCTTGGGTGATTTTGTCTGTACTTGCATCTACAAAAAAGCCGGGACGATCCGCGATGTGACGTAATTTATCGGCTAACTCTTCCGGCAAATCGCCATTGGGCATCAATTCTATTGCCTCACCACCTTGAACGGCTTCAGAAGTAACAATGATATCAGCATCCTGAGCGTATCGTAACTCGGTACGGGCGGTTCCCTCAGGAACTTCCCATATAAGCTGATCGGCTGTTAACCAATGTGCTCCAAAGCCACTGGGTATCGATGCATCTTTTTGAAGGGGTAAACCATCTCCACTTTGTTGCGCTGTTCCACATCCTAAAAAAGCGACAGCAATTGCGATGGTCCATATAATGTTTCGGGTTTTATAAATCATAATTATTGAATTAATTCGATATGGACTAAATGTCCTCCGAATATACCCTTTGGCTTTGTAAACTTCGATAAAAAGCGACTGCACTTATGCAATTTTTTGCACGAATCCCTTCCAAAACCAAAAGAAGCCCGAAACGATTGCTCATTCCGGGCTTCTCAGTCCTAAATTTCAGCTTAGAAAATTATTTTTGGGATTAAGATACGGTGTCTAATTTTTCGTACTCATACCCTTCTGCTTTACTCATAGCCTGAGCTGTAAGTGTAAGCAGAATACCGTAGATAACTTTAGATGAAACATCAGCAATAGTGTAGGTGATGTGACGTGCTACAACTGCTGTTTCTGATAGTGCTGGCTCCAAGCCGCCAAACAAATATGGCATCAGGTAAGCACCGGGATATAACATCCAGGAGAACAAAAATAATATCCAAATGTAACCTAAGTATCTTTGTGCTTCTGCCGGAGCACCTTCTTTACCTTCCTGAATTACTTTGTACATCACAAAAAGGATGTGGAAGAAGAATAATGTGGAAATAGCACCCCAAATAAAGAACGTTGTTGGGCTGGTCACCTCATAAAACTGACCAATATAGCCAGTTATAATCATGGCTGTACCTGAAAACCAGAATTGGTTACGTACAGAGCTGAATTTGCTGTTGGTTAGAGTTACAACAAACAAAATCTGGAAAAGTAACATTGGAACGTCAATCAACCAGTTCAAATAACGATAACCATTATTGAATAGGTCTTGTCCATCGCCTAAAACGTAGCGTGCTGTCTCGGTATCATATACCATTGCGGATGTCCAGTTCATTGACTGAATGAACAGCAACAAAGCAGCAGAAACCATTACTACTGCTGATAGAATGGATGACATTCTGTATTTCGGTGCAACGGTTTTTAAGGTTATTGCAAAGTACAATAGACCTGCAAGCATGATGGCATATCCGACAGTCAAGACATGAGCTGACATCTGATAAGCCATTTCCGTGAACCCTGAATCAAGCGCTACGTAATTTTCAAAGGTAGCGTTACCTAATTGTTCAATCAAATCACTCATAGTTATAATCTGTTAGTGTGTGTTAATTTATACAGGTATATAATCTTACCTGATGCTTGAGATCGTAAATCCATGTCTGCCATAATTATGAGAAGTTCACTAATTAGAATTATCATAGATCTTACTAACCAAGCATACACAAAACCATAAAAACCGATAAAAAGTTTACTGTAAGCCTATATTTTTAAAAACTTATAAAAATGAACTTTTTACAAAACCTTTCTGTTTTGGCATATTACGTGTCAAAAAACATGATCATCCTAACAAGTATTTCCTAATATCAAGCAGCGCTTTAAGTTGCAAGATTTTCATACTAAAAAGAGATAGCAATTTTCTGTGTATGGAACGCAAACCTCAGATTTTCATTTCTGTGATTCATGCGTCACAAATCACCACTTTTAAATTTTTCAGCTACTGCGATTAGCTTCATTTGCATCCTTGCGATGTTGCTTGCTCCTAATGCACTGGGTTTACTGGCACCATATCTACTTTTCATCTCAGTATTTCTGATTGGAATCCCGCATGGTGCTATTGATCACGTTATTGCAGCCGAAGTTTATAATGTGCGCCAATCTGTTATGAGACATATCCTGTTTTATGCTTCCTACCTTTTAATAATGCTGGTAATTGGGCTGCTTTGGATTTATCTGCCTGCTGTTGGGATGATTTTTTTTCTTGGGATTTCCATCTATCATTTTGGCCAAGCAGATATCTTATCCTTTACAAATAAGTCCGGTTTTGTAGAACATATTTTGTATCTCAGCCGAGGCTTACTCATTATCGGACTCATTCTTTTCTCCTTTCCACAAATTTCACTACCTATTGTAGCAGTTGCTATTCAACAACCTCAGGACTTTTTCGAATCATGGTATAGCCTGGGTGGTGACTTAGCCTTGGTTTCTATAGCTCAGCACATTATTGTGTTATTATTATTAGCCCGCAGAACAACGTTCACTGTACCATTTTGGCGAATTATTGCAGATACAGTCATTGTCGCTTCCCTGTTATTTTTTACGCATCCGCTGGTGGGATTTGCCATTTACTTCGCTTTGTGGCACTCCGTGGGTCATGTTAGAGAAATGCTGGATTTCTTTGCGCAAAAAGGAAAACAAGTAAGCCTTTTTGATTTCTATAAACTGGCCTTGCCATTCACGCTAATCTCTCTTTTAGGATTGTTAATGCTCTATGGATTAGTAAGTGTGTGGACAGATTTAGAGTATATGATTCCTCTACTCTTTATTCTTATTAGTGTGCTTACACTACCCCACATGATTGTTGCCGATCGGATGTTCCACGCCGGAAAAGTAAGCAACTAAACGAAAAACCGCCATTTTTTGTATATTTAAGAAACATTCGGACAAATTTTCTTAGATATGCGTTTTTTATTTCTAACTGTACTCCTGATTTTTTTGACAGCCTGCGAAAGAGATCCCGACTTTTTTACGATTGGTGAACCTTTTGAAATTGCCTACGATGAAGAACTCGCCATAGAAGGAACTACAATAACTGTTTATTTCTCAGATGTAATTGATAACCGATGTGTTTCTGACGAAGCCTGCGATACAGATGATAATGCTCAGGTTTTTCTGGATGTTGGCGGCGAAACTTTGATATTAAATACTACAATCGGGCAAACACAAGCTGAATTCAGAGATTTAAACTTTTCTTTGGAAAACCTGTCCCCAGAGCCCAATGAAGAGGATATTTCTAATGAATTGTACCAAGCAACTCTTCTGGTAACGGAGTAAAAATATATGCTGATTGGGATTATTTCAGACAGTCACGACCATGTTCCAAACTGCAAAAAAGTTGTAGAAATTTTTAAAGAGCGGAATATTGATTTGGTACTTCACGCCGGTGATTATTGTAGCCCGTTTTCTGTTCTTGCCCTGGATGGATTAAAATTAATCGGGGTATTCGGAAACAATGACGGTGACCACTATCGCATCCAGCAAAAGTTTGATGAGATAGGCGGAGAACTTCATAACGAGTTTTACTCCGGCAATATTGATGATATAAGCATCGCCATGTATCACGGCACACAAGTCGCCATCACAGAAGCCTTGGTTCTATGTGGCAAGTATGATTTGGTCATTTCAGGACATACCCACCAAACCCATATCGAGAATCACAACAAAACCATGCACATCAACCCCGGCTCACTAAACGGCTTCGACCAAAAAGCAAGCTTTGCCACTTTTGATACACAGACACAGGTGAGCGAGATTCATTATTTGTAGCAGGTTGCGGTCCGTTATTTAATCAGCCTAACAAAAAAAGGCTCCCAAAGTTATCTCTGGAAGGCTTTCAGTAGTCAAAATCAGTTCTTAGGCTGACTACAATTCATTGATGATTGCGCGAGTGAAGGATTCTGTGGTTCCGTCTCCGCCAATATCTGCGGTGCATTTACTTTTATCTTGCAGAACGGCATACACAGCTCTACGAATTCTTTGGCTTATTTCCGGCTGACCAATGTGCTCCATCATCATACATGCGGAGAACAAGAGGGCAGTTGGGTTGGCTTTATTTTGCCCGGCAATGTCCGGCGCAGAACCGTGCACTGCTTCAAACATAGCATGGTTGTCTCCGATATTGGCTGAGCCCGTCAACCCGAGTCCACCTACTAAACCTGAAGCTAAGTCTGAGAGAATATCTCCGAACAAATTCGTGGTTACAATAATATCGAATTGCTCCGGACGCATCACCATCTGCATGGCGCAGTTGTCAACAATCATATCCGTAAACTCGATATCTGGATATGTGGTAGCAAGTTCACGGCCTACTTTTAAGAACAAGCCTGTGGTGTATT
>SKIC01000207.1 GCA_007116685.1 Balneolales bacterium | reverse complement strand
TTTTATTTGCAGCTTGCGGTCCATCAACAGAGACTATTATTATAGACCGAAATGCGGATGCAGTCCGTGCTCCAGAGGGTGTTACCCCTCATCAACGGGATGCTGCCGAGCAAGTTCGGGTACTTAGAATGGGCGAATTGAACGATATACGTTCTTTGGATCCGCTCTTTGCTCAAAATCCAAGTAGCCTTCGCCTTACTACATTGCTGTATGATCAACTCGTTGGTTTTGATAAAAATGACAATATCGTACCGGCCATCGCATCTCGCTGGGAAGTTTCTTCCGATTCGCTAACCTATACTTTCACCTTAAACAGAAATGCGCGTTTCCATGACAGTAGCATATTCACGAATGGAGTAGGCAGGCGAATTACAGCTTCTGATGTAGCTTTTGTGTTTAGAAGAATGGCTTCCTCAGATGTTCCACCTACCGCTGCCGGAATGTTTTTTGATTCAATCAGAGGCTACGATTTATATGTTCGCGAACAGCGGGAGCTGTTTCGTCAAAGAGATCGGGTTATTAACGAAATTTCAGGAATACGTGCGGCTAACGATAGTACTGTCGTGTTTACTCTTGTAGCACATGACCCTCAATTTCTGGAAAAATTAGCGTCGCCATTGGCTTCTATTTATCCCAGAGAAGTTTTTTCCAGTAATCCTGAGCGTCTGCATACAAGTCCGGTTGGTTCAGGCCCATATATTTACAGGCGCTCTTTCGGAGACAGCGTTTTTGTTCTCCTTAAAAATGAAAAACATTACGCATGGGCAAATGGCGATTTCCCAAATGCTCCTCAGCGCATAGAAATTCTAAAAAACGCTAATGAGACCAATCTCTTCCGGCAAATGGCTTTAGGAAGGATAGATTTTATTGCGGATGCCGGTCCTCAGATGTTACAATCTATGGTTGGTCCCAATGAAGAAATTATTTCCAGTTACGATGGCCTCTACGATATCGTGAAAGCAAAGCAGGGACATAGATTTGGCTTATTTGCAAACCCATCCAATATCGATGGATTTAACGATAATCAATTAGCAAGTGCTGTTAGAAATATCTCATCAGAATCATTAACCGATGTATCCGGAATCAGATTGGGAATTGATCATAACCCAAACTTTGGAAACACAGATGCCCCAGAAAGTAAGTTCCTGATTAGTTATCACAGTGATGTACACAGCCGCCATACGGCTTCTATGCTGGCTCTTGGATTGGTTGATACCAACGAGACTTCCTTGGTTAGATTCCGAATCCAAAGCAGACAATTTCACATGCTGCTTATGCCCCAACGCATAGAATTTGAAAATAACAGATACCTCCCGGTTTATGGGTTTCCATTGATATCAGAACTATCGATGCCCCGATATCACATCCAGAAAATAAATCTTGGAGAAATTCATACCAACAGTACTGTTTGGTGGTTTGATATACGCTCAGCAGAATCGCCCTTAATTTCGCTCTGACATGAAATTCGCAGTAATTGCAAATCCTGACCGTTTAGCCATTTATGAACCTTTACATCAGCTTTTTGATTGGGTTTCTAAAAATTCTGGTCAGGTATTTCTATTTAACAATGTTGCTGAAAATCTCGATAGTTTACCTGCGATTTGTATTGCAAAGAATACGGAATCTGAATGCATAGATAACTCAGATGTAGTGGTTGCCATTGGCGGCGACGGCACCATATTACGTACGGCGAAACTAGTTAAAGACTCTGGAAAACCTATTCTCGGCGTAAACTCCGGCAGAATGGGTTTTATGGCTAATATTCCCCAAGAGCGCTTTACAGAAGCATTGGATAGTTTAAAATCTGGCGATGCCCACACGGATAAACGCTATCTACTTAAAGCCACAGTAGAAGGCGAAGAACCGTATTATGCTTTGAATGAGTTTCTTTTTAGTAAGAAAGGTTCTGCATCCATGGTTACACTTGGTGTAGCTTTTGATGGTGTTTTCGTAAATAACTATTGGGCAGATGGTGTTTTGATTTCCACTCCTTCCGGCTCTACTGCTTATAATCTATCCTCTGGTGGACCCATAGTTATGCCGGAAAGCCAGGTTTTGGTAATTACGCCCATTAATCCACATACGCTCACAACACGGCCACTAGTTTTACCTGATGACAGAGCGATTACGGTCTCGCCGGTTTCAGATGAACACGAAATGATTTTCTCGGGGGATGGATTGCAGTTTTCGATTCCCAAAAACGTGAAGAGTATCAAAATTGAACGCACTTCATTTTCAGTTTCTCTTTTGCAATTACCCGATCAAAACTACTTTGAAACGTTACGTACTAAGCTCATGTGGGGAGCTGATGTAAGAGAGAAATAAATAGCTATTTCTATCACTTTTTCCGATGCCGATATCTTTGCAAGATTATGCAATTGTAAAATCTCATACCTATATAAGATTATGCTGGAAAAAACGCATTATTTCAGTATCTTAAGTGCTGTGCAAGTAGCAATAAATTCAGCGCTCTGAATGCTTTATCTTGACTCGAAATTAGTTCTCTGAAACATTATTACGAACGAGTTTACCTCTAAACAAAAAAAGACACTATTATGAAAATTACAGTAGTAGGCGCCGGCGGTAACGTAGGCTCCACAGCAGCTTTAACCATTGCACAAAGAGACTTCGCAAAAGAAGTTGTACTCTTGGATCTTGAAAGAAAAGATGGCGAAAAAACTTTTTATCCTTCAAAAGGACGCGCCTTAGATCAATGGCAAACCTCTCCTATTCACTTATTTGATACCAAAACTACTGGTACTGCTGATTATGCAGATACAGCAGGTTCTCAAATTTGTATCATTACAGCCGGTGTTCCTCGTCGCCCGGGTATGAGCAGAGATGACTTACTTTCCATCAATGCTGATATTGTAAAATCAGTTACAGAAAACCTTGTTAAGCATTCGCCGGATACTATCATCATCGTGGTTTCTAACCCACTTGATGTAATGACCAAAGTTGCTCTTGATGCCAGCGGTTTACCTAAAGAAAAAGTAATGGGTATGGCGGGTATTCTTGATACAGCCCGTTATCGCGCTTTCCTGGCTGAAGAATTGGACATTTCTCCAAAAGATATTCAGGCATTATTAATGGGTGGCCACGGCGATACTATGGTTCCACTTCCACGATATACAACTGTTGCCGGTATCCCCGTAACACAACTTATTGACACTGACAGATTGAATGAAATTGTTGAGCGTACGAAAGTTGGCGGCGGCGAGCTTGTTGGCTTAATGGGAACCTCTGCATGGTATGCACCCGGTGCTGCTTCTGCACAAATGGCTGAGGCTATTGCCCTCGATCAAAATCGTATTTTCCCTTGCTGTGCTTACTTAGATGGTGAGTTTGGGCAAAAAGATATCTGCATTGGTGTGCCTGTAAAATTGGGCACAGGCGGTATCAAGCAAATCATTGAAGTTGAACTGGATGCTGACGAGCAAAAATTGCTTGATAGTTCCGCTGGTTCTGTTCGCAGTACTCTGGAAGACCTTAAGCGCATTATGGAGAAATAATCGCTGAGTTTCCGCTGTACATTTGTAAAGGCTACTCTGATTTCAGGGTAGCCTTTTTTGTTTTTTTAAAACATTATCATAAGGCGATACAGTGCAAAATTATGGATGTTGGATGTCTGCTGAATTAGAAACTTACTGCCTTATATCATCCAAAACATGAATGTTATGAATGTGAACCTGTGCGCCTGTGGCGTATCCATGCATTTACAATGCATTTTATATTTTTGTCAATTCCAAAACAATCTCCCAAGAACAGATTCAGAAAACCTATTCATAACAATAAGATAACCAGCACATAACACTATGGTCACGCTGATTAGCGACCTTCTCTAAAAACAATAGCACAATGAAGCAAAAAAGAGAAGTTGACCTCGTAGTTTTATCGGATATCCACTTAGGAACCATTGGCTGCCACGCTGAGGAGTTAAATCATTATTTGAGTTCCATTCATCCCAAGACCTTGATTTTGAATGGTGACATTTTGGATATGTGGCAGTTCAAAAAATACTATTGGCCGAAGTCTCACATGAAAGTGATAAAGAAGTTGGTCAATTTTGCAGCTAACGGCACACAGCTTTATTACTTAACCGGCAACCACGATGAAACTCTACGTCGGTTTTCTGATTTATCTCTGGGTCAATGTCACTTGAGAGACAAACTATTGCTAGACATTAAAGGTGAAAAAGCATGGATTTTCCACGGAGATGTATTCGATATTTCCATGAAGCATTCAAAATGGTTGGCAAAACTGGGCGGCTTTGGATACAATTTTTTAATTCTTCTCAATAGGATGATAAACAGAGTTTCTGAGTTCTTTGGGCGGGGGAAATTATCGATATCAAAAAAAATTAAATACAGCGTAAAAAAAGCTATCCGATTTATTGATGATTTTGAAAAAACCGCCACTGATTTAGCCATAGAAAAAGGATACAAATTTGTCATCTGCGGACATATTCATCAGCCTTGCATAAAAGATGTAAACAATGGGAAAGGAACCGTCACCTATCTTAATTCGGGTGATTGGATTGAAAACCTGACCAGTCTTGAATATCACAATGGTAAATGGGAGCTCTTTAATTATTATGAGTCGGGATTGGGAGAGCAATTTGCTTCAAATAAACTCACTAAGATAAATGAAATTGAGGAAACCGGAACTCTTCTCATAGATGTAGAAAACGGACTTTTAGAAGAACTTTTATTCAGCCATGCGGATACTTTACGGAATACAGGGAACGGGTAACGGACACATATCTAGGGCTCGAGCCATGTTGCCGGCTCTGTCCAAATTTGCCCATATTGATATTCTCATTAGCGGGAAGAATTATTCAGCAGATCTTGGATTTCCCGTTCGTTATCGAAAAAACGGTTTGAGTTACACTTTCGGGAAAAACGGAGGGATAGATTTTTGGGATAGCGCCAAGAAGTTTCGACCTATTCAATTTATCAAAGATATTCGTGAAATCCCTGTTGAAGACTACGACTTGGTAATTAGCGATTTCGAACCTCTAACCGCATGGGCTTGTGCTAGCAAAGATATTTCATGCATTGGCTTGAGTCATCAGGCCGCTTTTTCTTCTTTGAAAACGCCCCGCCCTCCCGTTCAGGAAAAACTTGGCGAACTTATTTTCCGTAATTATGCACCTTGTGATGTTCCACTTGGTATCCATTATCAGGATTATGATGATTTCATTTTTACACCGATGATTCGCCCAGCTATCCGAGAGGCAAAAGTGAATCGTGAAAATCACATTAGTGTTTATCTGCCTGCTTTTGATGATAGGTTGCTGCTATCAAAGTTCCGACCACTTACGGAAACTCATTTCCATATCTTTAGTCGCTCAAGGAGAAAAATTACACATTTCAAAAACATAACCATCTTTCCTGTGTCCGGAAGAGAATACATTGAGAGTATAACATCATCAAAAGGAATGATCTTGGCTTCCGGGTTTGAATCTACAAGTGAAGCACTCTATTTAGGTAAGCGGCTATTTACTATCCCCATGAAAAACCAGTACGAGCAAGCCTGTAATGCTTCGGCTCTCAAACAATTTGGCGCTACGGTTGTCTCTGAAATTACGGATAGTTTTACTGAAGAAATCTTCCATTGGCTGGGAAGTCCGCAACCTCAGAGAATTCATTTCCCTGAGGTTACAGATAAAATTGCGGCATGTATTTTTGAATGGCAGAGTATGCATTCTCTAACTGCTTAACCCGAATTATTCACGAAAAGATGAATATTAACTCTTATACTATTAAAAATATTGTATATAAAAAAATACTACACTCACTCAAATTTGGGTGTGGTTTAGATGCTGCAAAATTTCCATGCTAGCTGCGTTGAAGGTGAAAAAGTCTTGCTCCGGGTACTCAGGTACCCTTCCGCTGATTTTCCACCTTCGCCTTGCTAACAAGAAAATTTCTTGGTGAATAATCCGGATTAAGATAGTTTTCCCAAAGCGTGTTTCTTATTTCAGAAACAGCATTTTTCTTGTCTGAGTGAAATCCTGAACTTGAATTCTGTATAAGTACATTCCTGATGACAGGTGCGAAGCATCAAAGGTAAGCGTATGTGACCCGGCTGATTGAACGCCATCTTGTAGTACAGCAACTCTTTGTCCCATAATGTTGAAAATTTCGACTAAAACAGGAGCAGTTTGCGGAAGAGTGTATGAAATTTGTGTAGTTGGGTTAAATGGATTCGGATAATTTTGTGCCAGATGAACAGTTTCAGGAGTAGTTTCTGGTTCTTCAACCGAAGTTCCTACTTCACCGCTGTATACTACAATATCATCAAAATACCAGGTGAAGTTATCGCTGCCGTCTCCAATTTGTCCGGGCTCAAAATCAAAGATAAAAGTGAGAATATCCCATTGTCTGTCAAACCCGGCACCACTCATATCCCAGGTCATCAATTCCCACTCACCGCTTGTTGTGGTATTTACTGCAATTTCGTAATCCTGAACACCATTTTGTTGTTCGACTTTTAATAGAACGGGAACATCCTCACGAGGTGACCAAACTTTCATTTCGATGGTGTGGTTATCTTCATCAAATTGAAAAACTGGTGTATGCATGAAACCACCGGCCCAGAATTGCCCCTGATCTTTTACTTTCTTGGCTACCCAATCGCTGCTATTTAATTCATCCGGAGCCGGATTTTCTACGACTGTAATTTCACCGCCTGAAAATCCGGTAAAAGCACGATGCCATTGAAAAGAGGTATCTTCAAAATCTTGAGGCAGAGGAACTGGAATCATACTCCCATCGTCGTCACCACCGGCTCCTAAACCAAGATCATACACATCAAAAGTGTCAAAATACCACGTGTAAGAGGCACTACCATCCCCGGCATCACCATCAGGATCAAAATAGACGTGAATCACATCCCATTCTGTATTGTATGCGGATGAAGAAACTTCCCATACGAGTTCTGTCCATTGTTCTGCCGAATTGATAGTTGTTCTCGTTTCGTAAGACTCAGAACCATCTTGCTGAGCGAAACGAAGTTTTACGGGGACATTTGCTCTGGATGACCAAACCAACATGCTTACTTCATTCAATTCGTTATTGAATGAGAAAAAACGTTCTGTTTCAAATTCAGCACCTGCGTTTGAAGAACTACCGTCTTTAACAAATTTACCAACCCGGTTTGATTGATTTGCATTATCAGGCCCCGGATTGTCTATAACGGAGACTTCAATTCCCTCACCGGTAGTGATGGCACGGTCGTAATCAAAAAATCTGTCTTCAAAAAGAAGAGGCATAGAAACGCGAGCAGGAGCGTTTGTATCCTGATAGACACGAACATAATCTACTACCATCTCTTGTGGGAAGGTAGTTGTTGCATCAGGGCTGCCTGGCCAGTTTCCACCAACAGCAACGTTGAAAATCAAGTGGAACCGCTGATCAAAAGGAGCGGGAAAACCCTGACCGGCAGAAAACCACTCAGTTTCCCGATGATATAGAACATCATTTATATACCAACGTATTTCGCCTGTTTCCCACTCAATAGCAAATACATTAAAATCGTCATTAAAAGTACCGCTAGGAAGCGTATAAGCACCGCCACTGAATGTATGTGGAGGTCCGTAGTGGATTGTACCATGAATTATATTTGGTTCATGCCCAATCAATTCCATGATGTCGATTTCGCCACTTCCCGGCCAGCCGCCATAAATATCGTCTGTTGGCATCATCCATAATGCAGGCCAAATTCCCTGACCAAATGGTGCTTTTGCCCGAATTTCTACTCTTCCGTAGCGAAAATCTACATTGTCGATAGTGCGGATTCTGGCAGAGGTATAATCCATACCACCAAAAGCTTCCTGACGGGCTACGATGTGCAGAAACCCATCTTGCACAAATACATTTTCAGGTCGATCGGTATAATATTGCAATTCAGCATTGCCCCATCCAGACAGGCCTTCTGCAGATCCTGTACCGAATTGATAAGACCAATAATCTGTGTTGAGGGAATTTCCGGAGAAGTCGTCAGACCAAATTAATTCCCAGTTTGGGTTCTGACTATCAGCCTTACTAAACAGGCCTAACGTGATCAAAAAAGCGCTTAATAGGTAACCAAAGTATTTCATGAGATGCTATTTATATTAAAGGGGTGCGATGAATACAATGTAATTATTTTTCATTTATTTTGCACGATGTGGGAATTATTTTCACAATATTGAAAATTCATGCAAAACCCGAAAAAATGATAGCATCCTCTAAAACGCGCACCTAAAAATCAACAAATACCCATCCCGAATTAAGGTGCCGAGACCAATATTATATCTTCTGCAACTAAACCTTTTTCATTTTCTACCAGGTCAAATTCGAAGATTAGTTCTCTGCTAGGCAGAAAGCTGGTGTCAAAATCCGATTCAAATTGAGAGACGTGAGCAAAAACTGTTTTGAATGGCGATTCAGCACTTCGGCTGTCTGTGACCCAGAGTTTATCATTGATTTTCGACATGTATCGCAGAAAGCCATATCCGTCGCTGTGGGAGAAATCGTAACAAACGCCTCTCACTCTTGAGCCAACCGTGCCCCATTCGTATGGCGATTTTACGGGCAGTAAGCCGGGAATCACATATCCGGAAACGAATAAATCTACTTCTTTTTTGAGCGTTTCATCCACATTATCGAAGCCAACCAATTCTACCCTGCAGCCCATTTCCTGAGCCGCCTTAACTGCCGGCACGTATTCTTTAGAGTTGGATAGCAAAACGATTCGATCCAAATCATTAGCGTAGCGGGTGATATCAACCGAAATGTCAACATCTACGCAAGACCGGGAAACGCCATCGCCCAATCTATCTACAGGGCGCTCAAAAACCTTGTATTCAAAATCTCTTAAAACTTCGCAGAATCGGGTAGTTTTGGCCTCGTAGGAAGTATCTTCGCGGGCACGGGATAAATCGTAGGCCAGATAAACACTCATCTTAACCGGAATCGAATTATCCCTGCAAGCAAATCGTCTAAGGTTATCATATCGAAGTCCGTAGCCACCATGAAGAGTTACGCTGTGGGCATCAACAAAAATTCCAACGCGAAGCATAATAAAATCCTTAATTATTTTGATTTTTTCAGTTTCGTCAAACGCAGGCCGTAAATATTATCACCTTTGTTTAAAGACAAATCTGAGTATTTCTAACAGTAAGTATTCGATTGAAAAACCAGTTTTTATCTGACTTATTTTACGCTGACAACACTTTTTCTGTAGCGCATAAATCAAATTGCAAATACAATGCCAGTTTATTTCTGGAAAAGGTCACTCACTCTGGCGAGATACTATTCTTAGTGCCTTATCCCAGAAAACTAGTAAGGCTGCACTTGCGATGACCAAAGATAAAATAAAAACTTTGCCGAATATCGAAGTAACGAATGCAAAGTTAGTTTGCGTACCTAAAAGTACGGCTATGATACTGATTAGCATAATAAGCGCTACTTTACCGAACTCATAAGTAACCGGGAAGGCAATACGAGCCTGCCTGAGCAACAGCAAACTCATTCCAAAATAACAGGTCAGTGTTGCAATGGCAGAACCTAACATCCCAAAAATCGGAATGAGTACGATGTTAAGAGAAATTGTAATTACAGCGCCAATCATGGTAATTAATGGCAATTTTTTGGTCTGTTCTTTGATAAAAATGCCCGGCATAAAATTCGCATACCAACCCTGAAACCAATATGCCAGCAACAAAAATGGGATAATGTGTAATCCCATCCAATATCGGCTATCAATCAGGGTAGCCTCTAAAAGTGGAATTCGAATAGCAACAATTTCCTGGGCAAACAAAGACACACTCACAAAAACAACGGCCGCACCCGCATTGAATAAGGTGAATACTTTACTAAGCGTTGGTTTTAGTTCTTCCGATTCTGCGTGGCGCATAAAAAACGGTTGCCATGCCATTCGGAACATCTGCACTATCAGCATCATAAAAATGGCGATTTTATAGCAGGCATTATAAATCCCCGTTATTTCTTCAGAAGTGTATTCGGGACCGTAAATTCGGGATATATCCTCCTGAGACATTTGATTGAGGAAAAAGCGATCAACTACTTCGTTAATGGCGTAGACCAATCCCGCAGGAATGTAGGGGATGCCAAATAGCAAAGCGCGTTTCATCAAACCCATATCCGGTCGGGCAAGTAACATATTGCCAGTGGTTGCAAGCAAGGCAATAAGAGAAAATCCGGATGCGATGATATTGCTGATTAAAATGGCCTCCAAACCCATCCCCAGCACAATTACGAGATATAAATTCAATCCCACATTAATACACACATTTACCAATCGAATAATGGCGTACGTCCAGGCTTTACGAATTAGGCGCAACTCAGCAAAGGGAACAATTCCAAGAGCATCCAGCCAAAGAATAGAAAGCATCATCAGATACAAATGCTCGGCGCCATCTACACTCATTAATGGGGCAACCCAAGGATTTGCCCACCAAAAAATCAGCACAAGCACACTTGATGCCATCAGTAAAAATAGCTGTAATGTTGCAAAAACTCTCTTGCTACGCTCACGCTTGGCGCCATAACGGAGATAGGCGGATTCCATTCCAAAGGTAAAAATCACATTCAGGAAAACGATTGCTCCGTAAATGAGGCCAATAATTCCATATTCGCCAGGAGCAAAGAACTTGGTATAAAATGGAACCAGCAGATAATTTATGAATCTGGCAACAACCGAACTTATTCCATAAATGGCTGTATCTGAAACCAGTTCACGAATACGAGGCAAGTCAGACTCCTTCTTTGGAAAGTCTTAATGCCGCTTCCATTCCTAATAAATAGGAGTGTTCAGCAAACCCTGCTACAACCCCATTACAAGCGCCGGCAGTGATAGAATTATGTCGGAAAGATTCTCTAGCGTGGATATTGGAAAGATGCACTTCTACTTTGGGCCCGTGAAATAATTTCAATGCATCGTGAAGACTGACTGAACTGTGGGTTAATCCGCCAAAATTACAAAGTATGATTTCTGTTCCATCAGAAGTAGCCTCATGAATTTTGGTTACTAATTCGCCCTCGTGATTACTTTGGTAAAACGTGATTTTATGATCAGGATACGCCTGCTTTAACTTGGATTCGATATTAGCCAGAGTAAGTGAGCCGTAATGATTTTTTTCACGCTTACCCAGCATATTCAGATTTGGTCCGTTGAGTACCAGCACCTTCATGCTAATTCCTCCCGAATTTTTTCTGCGATTACTTCCATTTCTTCCTTGCTGAACTGGAGCTTACCAATTCCGAACCCTATCATTTGTGAGCTTTCATATATGGGAACCAAATGAATATGAGCATGTGGCACTTCCAAACCCTCTACCACCAAGCCTGTACGAATGCATCCTAAGGCTTTATCAATGGCCTGCGCAATGGGTTTTGCAAATGAGATGAGAGATTGTAATCGCTCATCCGGTAAATCAAATAAATAATCGGTT
>SKIC01000218.1 GCA_007116685.1 Balneolales bacterium | reverse complement strand
TTGTGAAAAGAACTGAAAGGTTGTCCTGTTTCATAATAGACATCCAATGCTCTTATGATCCGTTGGGTATTCTTGCCATCCATTGTGGCAGCATAATCTGGGTCAACTTCTAGCAGCTTTTCATAGAAGGAAGCTATGCCCGTTTTTTCTATCTCTTGCTTAAGTTTTTCAACCCGTTTGGGGTTTGAAGGTGGAACATCGTCAACAGGGAACAATAAGTTTTGAATGTATAAGGTGCTTCCACCTGCATAAATTACAAAGGGGTAATCATTTTCTAATTCTTTCTCCCATTGTTCGGCTCTGGCGGTAAACTTTTTGACGTTGTCTTCTTCGTCTATATCTAAAAGCGAGAGATTAAAGTGGGGAATACCATGCATCTCTTCTTTTGAGATTTTAGCAGTTCCTATATCCATCCCTTTGTAGACTTGTCTCGAATCGGATGAGATTATAAACGCATTAATCAGTTTGGCCAGGGAAACAGCAATCGCTGACTTCCCTGAAGCAGTTGGGCCAAGTAAAACTACTCTTTTGATAATTTAGAATGCTTTACGGTGTTTCATCTCCTTAACAGAGAGTAAGGGCTCATCTCTCTGTAAATCCCGATATTCTACATCATCCCAGTTTATAAGCCGGGCATGAGTTTGGTTTTCATCACTTGCATTTACATAGTGTATAAAAGCAATGTCCTGAGAGGTATCACCAGCCATGAAATAGAAAATATCATCCTGAGCATGAATTTCCCAGCCACCATCACCTACTTGGTCAAAATTGTATGGATTTGAATCACTATTAATCAAGATTCGGCGATGCGTGCCTTCTTGCCAATTCCAAATAGTAACATGAGGAGGCACACCATCTCTTGCAGTTACTATCGCAATTTTGTCTCCGCGTTGATTAAATCTGGTATAGAGATTATTGGCTAGTCTACCTTGACCAACTGAAATGCCTGGACTTTCAGGATATTTTTCTGTGAAAGGTAAAGCAGATAAAATTTCAAACGGCTGATTCGGGGATTGGGGCACCCGCATTACCATAGTTTGTGCGTATTGCGGATGTCTGTCAGTTACTACAATTAGAGAATCTCGAACAGGATGTGTATCCAAAGCTATTGTTTCCTGTCCGGGATAACGAGCATATTGTTGTCCACCTTGCGTTAGTGGGGCGAAAGCCGGAGTTCCATCAAATCGGAAAGCCCATGGTGATGTTCCAAAAGTGTTAAAAGCTTTTGTCCAAATGAAGAAAAACTGAGCATTCCTGGATGCTTCTACACGCGCTCCTCGGATGCTATGAATCCAGTTATAGGTATCTGGAAATTTACTCATGTAGTCATCATGAAAAAGCGTAGCAATTATTTCCGGTTGATTTGGAGTAGGTGATTGAATATCGTAAAGCAACAAAAAGGACTTGCGATCACCAACTGGAAGATTTGGCTTTGGAGCACCGGATCTGGAGTCGTAGCGGTCTGTATACAACGCTACATAAAATCTATGATCAATAAATGAGATAGAATTTGCGCCTCTGTAGTAGTTATATTGTCTGAGCGGTTGTATTCTTTGATTGAGTTCAGAAAAGAATCCTGAATTTCTTTTACGCTCAAAATTTCCAATTTCTACGTAAAGGCGTTCCCATTCCGTTTTATGGGTAGGCTGAAAAAGGTTTTCTCTCCAAGCAATAGCGGCTGCTTTAGGACTCTGATTGGGGCCAAATATATTCCAATCGTAAGTTGCTTCTTTTCTGGTATCAGCGAGACCAAATTCGAAATTTTGAAATCCTAAGGTGCCAAAACGCTTTACTGTGAATAAGGTGTCGAGGTCATCAGTATAATCAACATGCAAAATGCGTAATTCACCATCATCGTTAGCGAATAAAAACGATGGGGTAACTGGCGGAAGTGGAGGTGCAGGATCCAGTGGGGGTCTCCTACAAGCCGAAATAGCCAGTAAAAAAATAAGTATAGTGAATGAAATTGTTCTGATGCTCATACAGCCTTAATATATCGGCAGTTATTCAAGATAGTAAAGTTCTAATTTGCGAAAAAATCCTGACTTAATCCAACCTTTAGCGAGATTCTGTGAGTAAAGCCAAGGTCAGCAGCCATACCAGCAAAACTGCCGAATCCATAATCCAGCATTATCGAGCCTATTTGTAAACCAGCACCCAACGTCGGGGAAACATAATAATTACCGTCAGGATCGGTATGGAAGTCAGTTACACCTGCTCTTAAGAAAACTACATCGTTATAACCGACTTCAATTCCGGCATGTGGCTCAATACTCATGTTGCCTACATTAAAGTAGTACGCTTTTCTTCCTTCAAAGCGAAAATCAGCATCAATGGCAGCAATAATCTGAACTGGTCCAGCATCGAAATAGCGTCCAAAGCCGGTTTTAATGGTGGGACGTACTCGTTCGTTTGCTCCACTTGGTATCTCGTCTTGAAACTCTTCAAGCAGGGGACGTAGGTTTTCAGCACTAACCGACCAAAATTTCATCATAGTTGTGATATCCATAAGGTTAATTCCGAATAGATATCTGTCGCCTTGCACTTGTAAACCGAGGTCCAGGCTATATCCCCAGGCTTCTGCGAATGGGCCAAGTCTTGAATTAATAACTTTTGCCGTAGTACCCCAAGTCGTTTTATCAGATAATCGGTTGGCATAAGAAACCATAAACGCTAAATCTGCTGCGCTAAACTCAGTGAAATATTGAGTAGGATTTGCTTTGGGTTGATTTCTTTCTCTGTCCCATGCATTTAATGTATTCTTAATGCCATCTACGCCTTGGCGGAAAAAACTGACGCCCACAACACTTTCGCTTCCAGAAATTGGTAAAGCAAGTGCTCCATAATCGTAACTTACGATTCCAGCAAATCGCTCAGAGTGCATGTAAGCTAATTCTACATTATTAAGATGAGCTAAGCCAGCGGGATTCCAATATCCTGCCGTAACATCAGAAACCAGCCCCACATGTGCACCACCCATTCCGAGAGCCCTGGCGCCGCCTCCGATTGATAAGAAGTCTGAACCGTATTTTGCACTTACAAAGTCTTGTGCTTTTGCCTCCTGATGAAAGGGAAAAAATAAAACTAAGCTCAAAAAGAGTGTTGTATAAAGGCTACGTTTCATATAGAATCTGATAGATACGGTCAGATGATAAAAAAATTAGATTTGAGATAAATTAACGAATAAGATTGAATATAAGTACCGGCAAAATTTAGGCCATAAATTACCAGAAAATGCTTTTTCAAATTGATGTACAAGTTCTATCTTACATGATACGATAAAAAACATTTCAACAAATACTAAGTGTCTAATATTATGAAGTTTACAATTTCAAGCGGTGATTTGATGAGTGGCTTGTCTGCTGTAATTGGCGCTGTTCCAAACAAGGCTACACTACCTATTTTGGAGACCGTTTTATTCGAGAGTGAAGATGATAAATTACGTCTTTGCGCTACTGATCTTGAAGTAAGTATTGTTGAATATGTGGGCGCAGAGGTAGCAGAGCCGGGATCTATTGCCATTCCCGCAAAACGTTTACTCGAAACGCTACGACAGTTACCCAATATTCCGGTTACGTTTGAAGTTGATGAGCGTTCTCAAATCAAATTTAAAACCGATAAGGGTGATTATAAATTGGTTGGAGAAAAAGGAGAAGAGTTCCCGGAAATCCCAACCCTGGATTCGGGATTAACTATCAAGGCTCCAACAGATGTATTACGAACTGCGCTCAAAAAGACTAGTTTTGCCGTATCTACTGATGATTTGCGACCTGCTATGATGGGAGTTTATTTCCAGTTAGGCACAGAAGAATCAAGAATTGTTGCGACTGATGGTCACCGATTGGTTCGATTAATCAGAAAAGATATTATCGCTCCTGAAGAAAGAAATTTTATCGCCCCTGAAAAATCTCTGAATTTGGCTGCAAAAGCATTACATGGCGATCAGACCGAAGTTACCGTTTCTGACGATCACGTTCGTTTCAAAAGTGGTAATACCATGCTTATTTCACGTTTGATTAATGAGCAGTATCCAAACTATGAGTCTGTTATTCCACGTGAAAACGATAAAGAACTTAAAGTGAGCAGAGAGCAAATGCTTGCTACCGTTAAGCGTGTTTCCGTGTTTGCGAGTTCTACTACCAAGCAAATGCGCTTGAAATTACAGGCTGGACAATTACACATTTCTGCTGAAGATATCGATATGAGCAGTGAAGCACGTGAGGTAATCACTTGTGAATACGATGCTGAAGAAATGGAAATTGGCTTTAATGCGAAATATCTGGCTGATGTTCTACAAAATATTGATGATCCGGAAGTAATGTTCGAGTTTTCAACTCCTAACCGTGCAGGTATTGTGCGCCCTTCAGAGCAGGATGATGATGAAGATATGCTGATGCTTGTAATGCCTGTGATGCTCAACACCTATTCATAAATGTCTTCCGATTCGCGGATAATCACCTTAACTACGGATTTCGGCACTCAAGACTATTATGTAAGTGCCATGAAAGCGGTGATTCTTGGAATCATTCCTGAAGCCCGATTGATCGACGTATCTAATGATATTCCTCCTCAGGATATTATGGCAGGTGCCTGGGTTTTAAGAAATGCCGCTTTCCTTTTTCCAAAGGGAACCGTGCACCTCGCTGTGGTTGATCCCGGTGTTGGCACAGCCCGCCGACCTTTGGTGGTTGAAATTGATGGACAATATTTCGTTGGACCTGATAATGGTTTGTTTTCTTTATTAGCAGAGAAAGAATACAGAGCTTTTGAAATCACTAATACTGATTACCTTAGAACGAATCCTTCCAACACTTTTCACGGCCGGGATATTTTTGCTCCAACTGCCGCACACTTATTATCGGGAGTCCCCATTGAGGCTTTTGGGAAACAAATTCCTGAATTAATTTCATACCGCTGGGCTGCTCCGATTAATGATCAGGAGGGAATTCAGGGTATGGTTTTGCATATTGATCACTATGGTAATTTAATCAGTAATATTCCTGCTGAGTATATTCAAGAGGTTGAGGATAGAGGTCGTTTTAAAATTTATGTGGGAAGCGCCATTATGAATTCCTTATCCCGAACATTTGCTGATGTACCCGATGGGGAGCCCGCCGCGATTATCGGTAGTTCCGGGATGTTAGAGGTAATTATTAATAAGGGAAATGCCAGCGAAATGCTGAGTGTTCAAAAAGGCGCTTCAATTTCTGTAGTTTCACAAAAGTAAACCCATGAAACTGCTTTCAAAGTCCGATATAATTTCAGGCCAATCGGTAAATACAATAATTGATGCCCTTGAAAAGCGCAGAGTAGTAAAAACCCCTGCTCAGGTTACAAATATTCTTCCTCCAACCGCAGCCTTTTATGATAAATGGAGGGCAAAATCTCTAGGATTGTTGACAGGAGAAGCATTTTCGCTTGAAGACGAAGCTCAACTTCTGATAGACTGGCTAAAGCCCAAAGTAAAAGAAGTGATTTTAGATTTAGGATGTTCCACTGCTTTTTATGCGCGAACCATAGCCAAAGAGCAACCTGCTTCTTTTCCGGTAGCTATTGATTACTCTAAGGCAATGCTGAATAAAGCGATTAAATTGACAAAATCTCAAAACAGGGAGCTTTATTTCCTGAAGGCAGATGCGGAAGGGTTGCCCATAAAAGACGAAACCATAAACGCCGCAGTTAGTGGGGGAACATTGAATGAGTTTCACAATCCTCGCAAAGCTTTATCAGAAGCATATCGTGTATTAAAAAAAGACGGACGGCTTTTTTTGATGTATCTCACGAAATCAGAAACCTTTTCCGGTAAACTAGCACAACTAGGAGCTAAAGGTGGCGGTATTACTTTCCATTCTCGTGATGGATGGAATACAATACTTCAAAATGTTGGATTTGAAGAACTAAAGCGGAAAGATATGGGAGTAGTTACTTTCCAGCTTCTTCAAAAGTAAACTCATTACATTCTATCCGGGGCGTCAATCCCTAGTATTCCTAAGCCATTTGCCATAACCTGGGCTACGCATTCCAAAAGCTGCATTCTGGCCAGAGCGAGCGACTCTTCTTCGCCAACAATTCTGCAATCATGGTAGAACTTGTGGAATCCGGCCGCCAAATCATTCAGATAATTTATTAAGCGGTGTGGCTCTTTATGCTTGGCCGCACTTTCAATAGATTCGGGAAATAACAGCAACTGTTTAATTAATGATACTTCACTACTATGCTTGAGTAGGGAAAAATCGGCTTTGGCATTTGCATCAAGTGTATCCCCAAGATTTCTAGAGATGCTTTTTATTCTGGCATGAGCGTATTGCAGATAGAAAACAGGATTTTTTTCACCGGATTCTTTGGCTTGGTCGATATCAAATTCCAAGTGAGTTCCCGGTGCTCGCATTAAGAAGAAAAAACGGGTAACATCGGCACCGGTTTCATCCATAAGTTCATCTAAAGTAATGAAATTCGCTTTTCGAGTACTCATTTTAAAAGGTTTTCCATCCTGAACTATGGTCACAAATTGATAGACAAGCACATCTACTTTTTCTTTCTCATAACCAAGAGCACCAATGGCGTTAATCACGTCCGGATAGGTCGCAATATGGTCAGCGCCAAAGACATCCACACACAAATCATAACCACGATTTAGTTTTTCAGCATGATAAGCAATGTCGGGCAAGCGATAGGTGGGTTCTCCGCTGCTTTTTATTAAAACGGTATCTTTTTCTTTGCCGAACTCTGTTGTTTTAAACCAGGTGGCGCCATCTTTTTCAAAAACGAGACCTTTCTCTCGTAAATCAGTAACTACTTTCTCAATAGCTCCGGATTCATACAGACTATGTTCATTGAAAAACAAGTCCATCTTAATATTCATGCGCTCCAGAGTTTGCTGAATATCATCAAAAATGGCCTCTTCCGCCGCTTTTCTGAAGATGGCCTCTGAATCGCTATTGAGTAAGTCATCTCCATGCTTTGTTTGCACATCCTTTGCTATATCTTTGATGTATTCGCCTTGATAACCATCCTCCGGGAATGGGAATGTGCCGCCAACTAAATCAGCGTATCGGGAGGCAACACTTTGGCCAAGTATACGCATTTGCCTGCCGGCATTATTGAAATAGTATTCTCTGTCAACTTTAGCACCGCTCCATTCTAGTAATCGTGAAATTGTATCGCCAAGAACGGCGTTTCTGCCGTGGCCAACGGTTAGTGGACCTGTGGGATTAGCACTTACAAATTCAACAAGAACTTTTTTCCCCTTCAGGCTTTCGCCCTTCCCAAACTCAGAGCCTGCTGAGCGAATTGTTTCTAATTGGTGGTATAACCAATCATCAGCGTAGCGAAAATTAATGAATCCCGGACCTGCAATTTCCACGGATTTAATTGCAGATTCATCATATTCGAGTTTGGAAACCAACTCTTCCGCAATGGCTCTCGGTGGTTTTTTGAGAGTGCGTGCAAGAGTCATGGCAACATTACATGCTGCATCACCATGCTCAGGCATTCTGGGGTTTTCAATAATAATTTCTGGCATTTGATTCACATCAAGTAAGGAACCAAGTGCTTTTTCAATAATCTCAGCTACGTAGTTTTTCATATAATTTTGTGCATTCCGAAATAAAATCAGGTAGCAAAGATACGAAAAAGCACATCAAGCCGAATTTGAAAATCAGAGTAATCCTTCTTGGTGAAAACTCACATAATCATTGCCGCAGATGATGATGTGATCATCCAGGTGTATCCCCATAATTTCACAAGCACTCTTTATACGCTCGGTGAGTTGTATGTCTTGCTTAGAGGCTCTTTTGATCCCGGAAGGATGATTGTGGCACAATAAAATAGACCCCGCATCATACATTAAAGCTAGCCTCATGACTTCCGAAATTTCCACTATTGTAGATGTTTTTCCACCTCGACTTACTTGTTGATACCCAAGTAGCTTTTTTGCGTTATCTAACATAATCACATAAAAATGCTCTTTGGAAAAATCCCTCAATTTTGGGCCGAAATAGGCAGCTACTGTATCCGGGGATAGAAATTGTAAACGCTCAATATCAGAAGTATTAATGCGCCGGCTTAATTCGAATAATGCGATGAGAGTGATACTCTTCACATTTCCAACGCCTTTAAAATGGCGGAGTTCCTGCCAGTTTTTACGTGCTAATTGTCGTAAACCGCCATACGTTTTAATAAGTGAGCGAGATAAGTCAATTACATTGAGATTTTTTGTGCCAGTACGTAGCAAAATAGCCAATAATTCAGAATCTGTGAGTGATTCTGGACCGAGGCGTTGAAGTTTTTCTCGCGGCTGTTCATCAGGCATCATTTCTTTAACAGTTTGGATGCTTGATGGGTTGATGTAGTCTGGAATTAAAGTCATAGGTAATCTGAGTTTTTGTCTCAGTATATACCCGTGGGGATAAATCCTTACAGAATTCGAATCATTTTTTTGTGTGGACCAATACCGGGAATGTCAAAAAACTCGGAGGCGAACACCCAGCCACTTTTTTGATAAAAATCAAAGGCGCTTTCGCGTGCATTGCACCAAAGATGGTTAGCAGCACTTTTCTCTTTTAACTCATTTTCTATTAATTCAAGCAAAGCTTTTCCCAATCCCCTACGAGAATAATCAGGATGCGTTGCCATTCCACGTAATTGCCAACTTGGTTTGTCTTCCCAAAAACTTGGCGTGATGGTGGCACATACTATTGCATCACCTTTTTGAGTAAAAACTCCGAAATGAAGTGTTTTCTCTGATGCATCGCAATCAAAATATGCTGTTTCTAAGGGCTTTCCGGGTCGTAAAACAGCGTGACGCAGTTTTAGAATTTCATCCCGTGTTGCGAGTCGAAAATCGAAACTCATGTCTTAATCAGCAGTTCCACCCATCAGAGGTTCGTTGGTCGCTCTAATACTGGCGTTTGGTAGTCCGGACGGATAGGTTTTTTTGATGGTGTTGATAGCCTCAATCACAATTTCTAAATGCTTTTCTTTAGAATTCTGATAAAAACTTTGAGCGGAGTCGCTCAGTTTTGGCTTGCCGTGCAATGGCTTATCGCTTACGCATAGTAAGGTTGCATTGGGTATCCGGTAGCGGAAGCCGTTTGTGGCAACGGTTGCAGATTCCATATCTACTGCAGCGCTTCTGCTCGTGTGAATTTCGTAGATGGTGCGCTTTTTTGCGAATTCCCAGTTTCTGTTATCGGTAGTATATACTGTTCCGATGCGATAATTCATTTCGTAGGATTTGAGCGCATCTTCCAGATATATATTAAGAAGATGATTTGGCACAATAGGCACACTTTTGGGTAAAATTTCATCTAAAATATGGTCTGCACGCATATAACCATTTGCCAGAACGAAATCTCCAATTTCCTGATGATTACGTAATCCGCCACAGTGTCCAACCATGATCATAGCATCGGGTCTGAGTACGCCAATATGGTCCGTTATGGTTTTTGCGTTGGATGGCCCAACACCAATATTGATTAAAGAGAAACCTAGATTATGTGGCAATTTGTGATGATATGCCGGCATCTGTACTTTTCTGTTGGGTTGCACGCAATCAGGGAATTTTTCCTTGAAAACATCAACGTGCATATCGTAGTTGGTGAACAGAATGAATCTCTGGAAATCTTCCGGCTTGGTGCCGGTGTAATGCGCAAGGCGATCCAGCGACAAATCAATTCTTTCAGCTTTGAATAGGAAAAGTTTCTTTTGGGTAAAATCCCATTCGTCTTCATCCAGACTGTCCAGTAAATCAGGATCGTTTAAAGGAACAACTTTTCGGGAAGGCAGGATGCGTAATTCGGCACCCATTTCCAGAAGTTTTTTAAACTCTCGCTTTAAATACCAATGGTAAGCACTGGGCTTGGCAAATTCGCCATCAATTACGGGATTATGCTCAGACCAATTACGAACTACTTCAACTTTAGGATAATATCCGGCTGCATAAATTTTATCCATATATTCACAAGCCTCAGAGACTTTATTCTCTATCTCTTTGCTGTTTGTTTTATCCGCTATAGTAATGTGTAGTATATCCATAAACCTAAACCTAAACCTGTAATCTAATCTTGTGTATGCTGAGCAATTGGAAAATTTTGAATAAATATAGGGAATATGACGCACGAATTTTCACACTTTTCAAAAAGGAAGTAAAATCAGAAGGGCTCAACCGAACTGGTCATTTTTACACTCTTGAAGTAGTGGATTGGATAAATGTGATTGCCATCGATAAGGCAGGGGATGTAATCTTGGTTAAGCAATATCGGCATGGTACAGAAGCAAATAGCCTGGAGGTTCCCGGTGGTGCTGTAGATGCATCCGATACCGATCCATTAGAGGCCGCACAGCGTGAGTTGATGGAAGAAACAGGTTATACTTCTGATAAATGGACATTATTGGGTAAAGTCTCCGCCAACCCAGCTATCATGAATAATTTTTGTTATTGTTATGTGGCTGAAGAGTGTGAAAAAACGCATCCTACGAATATGGATGCCTTTGAGGAAATTGAAATTGAAAAATATCCTCAGGACAAATTTTTAAATCTCGTACGTATTGGTGAAATTCATCATTCCCTGGCAGTAGCGGCAACGGGGCTTTGGAAATTACATTTGGAACGTTGACGTGCTGAGTAAGATTAAAGCCTGAACAAAACGTAATTTTCACCAAAAGAATACCATCATGAAAAAAGCAGGAGATAAAATTGATACTAGTTTTTCCCTTGAAATTGTAAGAAATGGACAGGAAGAAACGGTAGCCTTTTCTGATTTATTAAACCGCCTAACTATTGTATCGGTATATATGAAAAACAATACCGGCGGATGCGATAAGCAGAATCGTAGTTTGGCCGAACATGCAGCTAAATTCGATGAAAAAGGCTACAATCTAGTGGCAATTAGCAAAGATTCTTGCAACTCTCATAAAAAATACGCTGAAAAACTCGGGATTAACTATATTTTAGCCTCTGATCCTGAAAATCTGTTTTCGCAGGCCACTGATTCTATCGTTGAGAAAAAAATGTACGGTAAAACCTACGAGGGGCCAGCAAGGGCAGCATTTGTGATTGGGACAGATGGAAGTATTTTATCTGTGATCGAAAAAATTGATACCAAAAATCACGCTCAAGAGCTCCTTGATCTGATTGAAACCCTTTAAAACTACGTAATGAAATCACTTGTAATCGTAGAGTCTCCCACTAAGGCGAAGACCATCAAAAAGTTTTTGCCCAAAGATAAATTTATCATTGATTCCTGTAATGGACACATTCGTGATTTGCCGGCTTCCGCCAAAGAAGTTCCGGCAAGTTACAAGAAGAAAAAGTGGGCCAATCTTGGAATTAACGTGGAGAAAAATTACGAACCTTTATACGTGATTTCATCTCAGAAAAAGAAAACCGTTAAGCGGCTTAAAGATCTTCTAAAAGAATCCGAAGAACTGATTCTGGCCACTGACGAAGACCGCGAAGGGGAAGGGATTTCCA
>SKIC01000113.1 GCA_007116685.1 Balneolales bacterium | reverse complement strand
GTCTCTCATGTTTAGGATATTTCGGTGATATCCGTAAAATGGCTCGAAAGAAAGCACTTCATCTCCGGGTTCTAAAAGCGCAAACATAGCTGTTACAAAACACCCTGTTGATCCACCGGATATCATAACCTGATCGATTCCACTGATTGGTATTTTGTTGAAATCTCTAAGCTTTTCCACCACTTTCTGGCGCAAAGATCCTATCCCATGATAAGACGTATAAATCGATTTATCTCCGTCTATCGCCCGTTTTGCGCCTTCCTTAATTAAATCAGGAGTGGGCATATCGCAAATACCCTGACCCAAATTAACACCACCCACAGCATTAACTTTGGCTGTAACTGATCGGATTTCGCTTTGCATTAATCCCGTGGTAAGTCTGGCAAGTTCTTTCATAAAATTCTATTTCTTAGTTATTCAATTGCACTAGCACAACGCTGTCCATCCATAGCAGCCGAAACGATTCCTCCGGCATAACCGGCTCCTTCTCCGCAGGGATACAAACCCTTTATTCGTATGTGCTCCAATGTTTT
Source organism: Balneolales bacterium (assembly GCA_007116685.1). Classification (GTDB taxonomy): domain Bacteria; phylum Bacteroidota; class Rhodothermia; order Balneolales; family Natronogracilivirgulaceae; genus SKIC01. The sequence goes on along the minus strand of SKIC01000113.1, from coordinate 2,562 downwards.
TGTGTCTCGCAGAATTTTTACAGGAGATGATGTACGCGATTCGGGCGCATGAACAACTGCTTCGTTGGTTAGATACCCTCGCATGCTTTTGTCAAATGCCTGAAAACCATTTTTGAGGGCATCGTAAATGAAATCCGGTAAAACTTCCCGTAAATCAACTGAAGTAATCCCCGGAGCATAAGAAGTTTTGGGCAAGGATTCTGAAACTTTTCTTTTAGTGAAATCAACCAATCGCTGTGCAGGGGCAGTTTGGGTTTTCCCTCCCATTTCCCAGGCTTTTTGTTCAATCATTTTCTGAAAACTGACAGCTGCGAGAGGGCCATCTTTTTCAAACGGTTTAAAATCCTCCGGATTCAATGATACTACGATACCGGAATTGGCTGTAGAACGGGCTCTTCTCGAAGAAGACCACCCATTAGTTACAATCTCACCAGGCATGGTTGCACAGGGAGCCACAACGCCTCCCGGACACATACAAAACGAGTACACACCCCTGCCATTTACCTGCTTAACAATACTGTATGGGGATGGTGGTAGAAAAGGTGACCGTATTTCACAGCTGTATTGAATGGAATCAATCAAAGACTGTGCATGCTCTACGCGCACGCCAATAGCCAGTGGTTTTAGTTCTATTTCAATTCCATTTTTATGCAGTAATTCAAAAATATCCCGTGCAGAGTGTCCGGTAGCCAGAATCACATTCTTGACCGGAATTTTGACTCCTGAATTCGTTTCTAATCCAGCTAATCTATTTCCTTTCAAAACAAAATCGGTAATTCTGGTATTGAAGTGAATCTCCCCGCCCTTGGCAATAATATACTCCCGAATATTCGCTATGATGCCGGGAAGCTTGTTTGTTCCAATATGTGGATGTGCGTTTACGAGGATATCTTTATTTGCACCAAAGGCAACCAGAAGCCTCAAAATGTGATTTACGTCTCCACGTTTTTTAGAGCGTGTGTAAAGCTTGCCATCAGAGTAGGTTCCGGCGCCACCTTCCCCAAAACAGTAATTGGAATCTGGATTTACAATGTGTTGCACATTTATCTGTTTCAAATCTGCAATTCTGCTTCGGGCGTCTTTTCCGCGTTCCAAAACAACAGGCTTTTTCCCTACTGCAATGAGTTGTAATGCCGCAAATAGCCCGGCAGGTCCCATGCCTATAATATGAACTTCTTCAGCATCTCTTACATCAGGATGATCCGGTGGATGAATTTCTTCCTCCGCAAAATCTTCGTTGATGTACACATTTACTCTAAGGTTTATGATTACATTTTTGCTTCTAGCATCAATAGAACGTCTTATGGGTTCTACGTGTCGAAGTTCATCAACATTAAGATGTAATTTTTGAACGATGTGCTGATGTAACAATTCAGGCGTGCCAGAAACTTCAGGAGACAGCCTTAAATCCAGTTCTTTAATCATAGAATAGTGTACTTATACATGGCCTCAGGCCTTAATTCGAGCAAGTAATTTGTATTTATTTGAGAATGCAGAATTGGGCTCAGCAGGATCGTTATCTGACTGTAAATGCGTATGTAAACCTTTCACAAAATGCATAGGTAATTCACCATCTTTCGTTTGAATAACTCCTCTGGATTGACAATAGAAAAAGCCTTTTACGAGATCAAAAGTTTCTTGGGAAATATTTATAAAACCGGGACTGGATGCTCGTTCGATTCTACTGGCATAATTCACCGTTGGTCCCCAAATATCAAAGGCAAAACGTTTTTTGCCAATAATTCCTCCTACCAATGGACCTGAATTAATACCTATTCGCAATTCCCATCCTGAACCGGAATCAAATCTACGCTGCGCCATTGCCATAATCTCCATGGATGCCAATACACAATCAACGGCATGTGTAGAGTTTGGCTCCGGAACTCCTCCGGCAAACATATAAGAATCACCGATGGTTTTGATTTTTTCCAGTCCGTATTTATCCAAAATGGTGTCAAATGCGCTGAAATACCATTCTAACTCATGTACTAACTCACGCGCCTGCATGTGCTGTGCCGTTCTGGCAAAATTTACGAAATCAGTAAAGACTACCGTCGCATTTTGAAAACGTATTGGCTCATATTCTCCATCCTTTATCAGCCGCTCAGCAATCGATTTTGGAAATACATTATGAAGCACTTTCTGCATTTCATGCTGGCTCTGTTCTAAAGTACGATTGGTCTTATTTAGTGCATTACGAACCTTTTGCAGCTCTTCGTTCTGATAAAGAATATTTTCGTAGGTAGTGAGTAGAAATTGCAATATGTGTTCTTTATCAACAGTAATATCATAACTAACACCATTGATGATTACTTCGTCACTATTTACTACAGTCGATGCCTTTGTTTTCTTATGATTGACATATTGCTTGACCCGCTCTCGGAGTGTTTTTTTTGAATACGGTTTGGTTATATAATTATTTGCGCCGGCTTCAATCCCTTTTAACAGAGATTTTGGATCATTCAATGTAGTTACAAGGATGAAGGGAATATTACTGTAATCGGCATGGGCTTTTACTGATTTACAGAATTCGTATCCATTCATATTTGGCATTTCAAGATC
>SKIC01000194.1 GCA_007116685.1 Balneolales bacterium | reverse complement strand
ATGCTGAACGTCATAATTACGATGGTCTCATTTATTATATCGTTAACGATCGTGATTACCTTTATGCTTATCTCATCATAACCAATCCTGGTTTTGCCAGAGATGCTTACAGATACGGTATAACCACCTATTTCGATAAGGACTTTCGCCGCTCCTACGGGCTGACATTCCCTACCGGTATTTTATTCGGACTTTCTGATTTCCCGGGTGCTCGCAAAGGGTTTCTTGAAAACCCCAGTTGGGAAAATGTACCAGAAAACCGAGAATTGGTTAGAACTGCTGAGCGGATGATGCCTGAGCAAGCGAAACTTATGCAAAGACGTGACAGACGAGCCGACAGAAGCCCGGCTCGATTACCGGTTTCCCATCTTGAAGCACAGGGATTAAAAATGCACTTCGATAATAGCGGCAGACACCCGGAATTACTTCTACGAATCCCTCTTGAAATCACTCGTGATCAACAGTTTTCTCTGGATGTAAAACCCGGTCAGGTTATTCAGTTTGGCGTTGAAGTGAGCCCTCCTGAGTTAGAAGAAATTGAAAGAGATGATTATATGCCTGATGCCAGTGATCGATTCCGACAGAGCCAAAGTCGACAAATGCAACAGCAACGCAGTTTGGCGAATATGCTGAGAGGTGGATTCACATTTTGGACGGAAGTACGATTAGCAGAATAAAAAAAGCCGGATGTTATGTAACAACCGGCTCTAATGTTTGCTAACTGCTTATTAGATTATTTCGCAGCTTCAAAGTTTGCATTTACGGCATCCCAATCTACAACATTCCAGAATGCTTCAATGTAATCAGGGCGACGGTTTTGGTAGTTCAGGTAATAGGCGTGCTCCCAAACATCGAGTCCGAGGATAGGAGTTTTACCTTCCATTAAAGGAGAATCCTGATTTGGTGTGGAAGTAACTTCTAAACTTCCATTAGAGACTACTAACCAAGCCCATCCGGAACCAAAACGGGTTGCAGCGGCATCTGCAAATTTCTGCTTGAAATCAGCAAATGAGCCAAAAGTACTGTTGATGGCATCGGCTAAAGCACCAGTAGGCTCGCCACCACCATTTGGAGAAAGAGTACTCCAAAACAGAGAGTGATTAGCATGACCACCACCGTTATTTACAACTGCTTGTTTTTTATCTGCAGGTACTTTCTCAATATTTCTGAGTAAATCTTCAACTGAATGAGAGGCAAGATCATGGCCCTCAATAGCGGCATTCAATTTAGCTACGTAACCAGCATGATGCTTACCATGATGGATTTCCATTGTTTTTGCATCGATATGGGGTTCTAATGCGTCTTTAGCGTAAGTGAGTTCAGGTAATTCGTAAGACATGGCTTAACTTTTTTAAAATTATCGTTTCTATGTATGTTTAAGTGCTACAAGTAATTAATGATATTTTCGCACTTTTTCGTTTCATCATCAAACACAAAAATCCGTTTGATCACATCACTAAAACAAACAGAATAACATGGGAAATAATTTCTTCAAGAAATGGTTTTGAATAAGAGTTATCTTATCGACGACACAAATATCATTTGATATTTTAATAATTCAACATCCAAACCAAGTGTGATTATACATGACCAGAGATTATGACCTTATCATTTTAGGAAGTGGCCCGGCAGGTTTTGCTTGTGCTATGCAGGCTACTAAATTTGATAAAAAAGCCCTTATCATTGAAGCTAATGAAGAAAATCTTGGAGGTAGTTGGATTAACACTGGTACTGTACCAAGTAAGGCACTAAGGGAAACTGCCAAAAACATCTATTCATATACATCAAAATTTGGTGATTTCCATGAAAAAAAGCCTTATGAGCGTTTTAAAATGAGAGATGTTTTAAAATACAAGGATAAGGTTTTAGCTAATGAAAACAACGAAATCAAAAAGAACCTTATCAAAAATAATGTTCATACGTCGCGAGGTTTCGGTAAGATTATTGACGCAAATACTATTGAAATCACTGATCACTTAGGGAGTCAAAGAGAAGTGACTGCTGATTATATTTTGGTTTCAACAGGTGCTCAACCAAAGCCACCAGAGTCTTTTAAAGTAGATCATAACAAAGTACATGATATCAATTCGATACTGAATATGCAGCACATCCCCAGAAGGATTTCTATTGTTGGGGGTAATATTCAATCTATTGAGTTTGCTACCATATTTGCGAGTTTGGGAACTAAGGTCACCATTCTAAACGAAAATGCTGATTTCCTATCATATATCGATTACGAAATTCGAGACGAATTCCAAAAAGTGCTGGATTTATTGAAAATCTCGCTCGTAAATGGTGTTAAGATTCAGAACGTTTCTAAAAACGAATTGCGTAATTGCACTGAAATTCGATATACAAAAGCCGAAACTGATGAATTGATGGTACTTGAAACTGAAGTTATGCTTTACTTTGGTGGAAGAATCCCAAATTCAAAAAATATCGGACTGGAAGCCTTAGGAGTTGAAATGGATGAGCAAGGCTACATCAAGGTTAATAAAAACCATAAAACCAATGTAGATTCAATTTATGCCGCCGGTGATGTTGTTGGTTTCCCAGCCTTGGCTTCAGTATCGTTCTCGCAAGGCAGAATTGCAGCTTGCGATATGTTTGGTATTCCAAGCAGTGAATTATCCGTGAATATTCCTTTTGGTATCTACTCTATACCAGAAATTGCAAGTATTGGATTAACTGAAAAAGAAGCAATAAAGCAAGGTTTTGACGTAACTGTTGGCCGGTCATATTACAATAACCTTACCAAAGCTGATATCAGTAAAAACAGAATTGGTTTGTTAAAGCTGGTTTTTGAAACAAAAACGTTCAAGTTGCTCGGTGTTCATATTTGCGGTGAAGAAGCTTGTGAACTCATACACATTGGTCAGTCTGTCTTATTCTATAATGGAGACATCAGGTTTTTCATCCAAAACGTAATGAATTACCCAACCTATTCTGAAGCTTATAAAGTTGCTGCATTCAATGGTGTTAACCGTGTTTATAAGGCGGGAGCCAAATACAAAGACTTGCTGAATAAGTAATCGTTTTGCAGTAAGTCTTTGTAGATTCGATGAATTTGAATTTAAGCCAGGAGTATCACTTGGTTTTACTCCTGGCTTAAATATAACTGACTATTAGGGTGTAACTTAGTTACAGAAACGATTTCAAATACTCAATTTCATAACTGACATTTACATCATTCAAGGGGCGCTTTCTTTCGGTTACCTTGAAGCCCAACTTTTCATACAGGCGATGCGCTTTGGTGAAGCGAGTATCTGTCCACAAACTAACCTCTGGAAATCCGAGCTCTTTGATTTCATCACATAAAAAGCGCACCAAAAGCTCGCCATAACCTTTGCGTCTCTGATTTATATCCACGTAAATTCTCTTTAAAACCGGAGATTTTTCTTCATCATACATATAACCTCCGCAAGCAACAACTTTTCCTGAATCCTCAACCACATAAAGATGGCTGTCGGTAAAAGCATAAACTTTGTCGAAGTCGAAAAAATCAGGAAGTTCATCAAAGGCATTATAGATGAAATCGTATTCTTGAAATACTTCTCCAATCAGGGCAAGTAATAAAGGAATATCCTCTTTGCGAGCAATTCTTATTTGTGTGTTCTTTTTTATGTATTTTTCCACGAATATATTCTACCGTTTAAAAGCTGCAACACTTTAAATTACAATTATGCCGGGTTTACTACATAAAATACTTTTTTATCTCCTTGCATTGGCAACTCTATTCATGCTTGCATCCTGTAGTTCCGAAAACTCTTCTCAATTTAATGGAAGTCCGCTTATAGCAACTACACAACTGCATATCTCTGAAGTGGGTGACATAAATACTCCCAATACTGACGGCTTCTTACCTATTATATATGCGGCTTATTTTGATGACGTAAATGCGGTTAGGCACGCAATTCAAAATGGTGCTTTTACCAACGAAAGAGGAGTCGGAGGTTACTCGGCATTACACTGGTCTGCGGCCAAAAACAACACCACTTCTTTGCAAGAACTTTTACTTCACGATGTTGATATCAATATCGTAAATGATCACGGAGAAACACCTCTTTTTCTAGCCCTGAAGCATGGTCATGTGGATGCTGCCCGTACTCTTTTAGATTTTGGAGCCTCTCCGTTTATCGCTACTAATTACCGACAAACTGGTTTCAGCCTATTTAATTCCCAACCGTCAGATATTCAAGAGATATTAATCAGAAATAGCGAAATTGGTACCAGAAGTGTTTCAGGGTATTCTAACCAAAGAAGCGCTGAACGTGATCGAAATTTACGCGTTGCTGCGGCTGAAGGTCGTGTGGACAGAATGAATGAGTTACTCAGAGAGGGAGCGCAAATTAATACTCGAAGCGCATTTGGTCGAACGCCTCTAATTTTTGCCGTTAAAAACGGGCACTTTGATGCCGTAAGACTTTTACTCAGCTACGAAGAAATTCGAACAGAAATCTCAGACAGATACAATAAATCAGCTTACGATTACGCTATGGAATTAGGATTTCCATACATAGCAGAATACATCGGTATTGCTATTCGACTTCATGAAACAAACTAAATTCTCCCTCTTTTTTATTTTTTTCGCCTTATTGCTTGCCTCTTGTGGTTCTAAAGATGAAAGTGAGACCATAAGTCGCGAGGAGGCCATAGAGAGTCTGCTTGAAAAACAAATCGATTTGAATGCTGAAGGCGTACTCACCTTCATGATTGCAGACCGCCTCGATGTGGTTGATTTAATGCTCATTGCCGGAATCAACCCCAATGCAATTGTTATGGAAGCACCACTCTTAGTTTGGGCTTCTTCTATGGGAAAAACAGAAGCTGTTCGATTACTTTTGAGACACGGCGCACGAGTAAATATCCGTGACAAAGGCGTTTCACCTTTGATGATTGCTGCTATGGAAGGTCACGAGCATGTAGTCAGTGAATTATTAGCTCATAACGCTAACATTGATTTACAAAACGAAAATGGCATGACGGCCCTGATGAGTGCGGCCTATGGTGGTCATCACGAAATTGTACGCAAACTACTTCGACAGGGTGCGAATGCAGATTTAGAAATGCTTAACGGTATGAATGCCGAAGAACTCGCAGAATCTGAGGGACACTTACAAACTGCACTTTTACTCAGAGAACACCGAAACGCCGTTTTCTGATTATAAAAAGTTACGTGTTAGCACTACACTGTGCTCCGGTTTTTCTTCAAAAGTAAGCGAATACAAATCTTTTCTACGATCCAACATTGGAGTTACTGCACCACTATGCCTAGCACGCTTCAATAATTCCGTATCAACGTCTGCAATTACTACAGACTCGGTATTTTCATCAGAAATCGCCGCAATTCCATCTCTGGCAAACATGAAATCCGAAGGTGTAAAAATGGCCGATTGGGCATATTGAATGCTCATATTTTCTACCGAAGGAATATTCCCCGTAGTTCCGGCCATGGCTACATATAATTGATTTTCAATGGCTCTGGCTTGAGCACAGGTTCGCACTCTGGTAAATCCATGGCGCTCATCTGTGCAATAAGGAACAAAAATGATATTTGCACCATAATCTACCGCAAATCGAGCCAATTCCGGGAATTCTATATCGTAACAGATATTAATGGCAATTTTGCCTCGATCTGTATCAAATACTTTCGGAATAGAACCAGGCTGTACACCCCACCAACGAGATTCTGATGGCGTAATATGAATTTTATACTGCTTTTCATGAGTACCGTCTCGACGGAAAAGATAAGAGACGTTAAAAACATGATCTTCTTCCAATACAAAATGCGATCCGGCGATAATATTCACGTTATAACTAATAGCCATATCTGTGAATAATTCCTCATAGAGTTTCGTGTAATTATTCAGCATTCGCGCCGCTACACCCGGACGTTTTTCATCTTCAAAACTCAGTAATTGTGTAGTGAGGAGTTCCGGAAATAAGGCAAAATCACTTTTGTATTCGGATGCCACATCCACAAAGTATTCTACTTGCTGCGCAAAATCATCCCAATTACTCAACTTACGCATTTTGTATTGGATGCAGCATATACGAACCGGCATTGAGGTTACTTTTTTCTTGGGAGCTACATGCTCGTATTCCAGATTTGACCACTCCATCAAAGTAGCGTAGCCATCCGATTCTACATCCTCCTTCAAATAATCTTTGATGATTCGCTTTACTACAAACTCATTTTGAATTTGAAATGTGAGTACAGGATCATAGATTTTTTTGGAAGTCACGGCCTGCACATAGGATTTTATATCCATTTCCTGCTTGTACATGTGGTAATTCGGCAGGCGACCACCAACTAAAACGCGCTTCAAGTTCATGCGCTGGCAGAGTTCTTTTCGAGCATCATAAAGACGGCGGCCTAATTTCATCCCTCGAAATTCAGGGTCAACCATGATTTCAATTCCGTAAAGCGTATCTGCCTCCGGATCATGGTTGCGAATAAATCCATCATCAGCGATATCTTCCCAGGTATGTCTATCGGAATATTCATCTAAATCAATCATGATGGAACTACAGGATGCTACAAGATCGCCATCATAAAAAATCCCAATCTGACCTTCCTGAAATATTTTTATCTGGGATTTGAACTGTGCTTTTGAATATGGGAGCATCCCCTCAAAAACTTTCAACTGCAATGCTTTAACAGCATCAAAATCTGAAAGTTCAAGTGGACGTTGTTCTAAACTTGGTTGATTTGTTTCGGAACTCATTGAGTATGTTTGTCTTACTGATATTGATTTTACGTACTACTATAAAAGTATTAGAGAGAAAAACGTTTGGTGATGAAAATACTAACTGTTTTGAATGTATATATAATGCTAAAACTATCTTTATAGCATGAGCGGAATCTAGATAAAGACCTTCGAATTACTTGATAAGGGTTACTTGTCGAGCTAAACGCTTATTGCCTGCCTCTAACAAAATAATGTATTGACCTGAAGCCAAATTAGAAGCATCAAAAGGTATGGTGTAGAAACCTTCGGTTTGACGATTTTGCATTAGTGTTTTTACTTGCCTTCCCAAAATATCGTAAACCGAGATTCGAACATCATAAACGCCATCAAGATAATAATTTATTTGTGTTAGGGGATTGAACGGATTTGGATACGGTGGGAAAAGTGCAATTTCATTGGGTATATCAACCGGTTCTTTGGTGTGAACTGATTCCCCCGGCGGACTAACTTCGAACAAATCTGCTGCTCTGGCGTTTCTAATTTGATTAATCAGTGCTTGCTCTTGTTGCGCATAACTGAGAATAAAGCCTACCACAATTTGTTCACCTACTCGTAGCTGATATGGACCACTACTACTTAATGTGGAAACATCACTTGTATCCTGATCAGGTTTTTCCAATCCGGCTCTGAGCGCCAGTCTTTTTTCAGCATCGGTAAAACCATCGAAACCCATACCACTGTTATCGTAATAAATACCAAACCTCAAACTGTCTTCGCGACTGCTTGCCGAAGCCAGTGTTTGCGAAGAGGAATTATCGATAGCCAAGGCAGATGCAATATTCCCCATGTGCGCAAGTGTAACAAATGGACTTCCTTCCTGAGAACTATGGACTATTTGAAGTGAATCGGACGGTATGTATTTGACTTTGTTTTCACTAAAAGGAGGTATTTGCCAGTTAATAAACATCCCCGGGTACAATGCGCGAATATCCTGATCACCGTCATTTATTATGAGATATCGGAAGAAAAGTGTATTTGGAACACCCACTGTATTTCCATCAAATATTTCCTTGCGCACCACAAGACCTGGGTATTTTTCCTCGTTTATAGATTCAAACTGCGTAAAACCTTTTCCGGCTTCCGGTGCATACCGAAACCATCTTTTTGGCTCAAAATCTGAATTTCTTTCAGTGATGCTACGGGTGTTATCCATCACATACATAAAATTCTCAGGCTGTACACCCACCATGAAAGAAGCCTCAAAAATCAATGATCGCAGGAATAAATCCAGCATACCTTCTCCTCCGAATGCTTCTTGGGTTGCACGATACGCGATGGTGCCATCTGACCCAATGGATAGGAGGAAATCATTGCTTTCAACCACATCGTAATCGAAATCAAAAAATGGAAGAATAGCGAAATCCCTGTAGTTGTCGCTATCTTCCATTCCTAATCGCAAAACCGGAGCTAATTCAGGGTCGGTTTGTTCTAAAAATTCGATGGGGAATTCAACGACTTCGGTATCGCCATTTTCTAATCTACCTACGCTTTTCAGGGCTTGGTTCAAACGAACTTGCCCTTCCAAGCCAGATAGTTCTAATCTGATTTCCGGGGTACTCTCACCTACATTCTTGAGCGTAATTCTGACATTGGCTTGTTCACCAACGGTCGCTTTTCTACCGAATTGGTTAACGATTTCAAACTCTCGCATCACTATACCCGGCTGCGGATTTGTTAGTGCTTCGTAGGCTTGAATACTGCCATTTCCCATTTTAGTTCTGTAGGGCAGATTTTGATTTTCGATGGATTTGGCAGTAGCCCGAATTTGTGCCGCCACTCTGCCCGGCGACCAATCCGGATACTTATGTCTAATCAAAGCAGCAAGCCCGCTTACTATGGGAGCAGCAAAAGAGGTTCCTGAACTTCGTCGATAGAACTCGGTGTAATTTCCTGTATTTTCATTAAAAGTAAATGTGGTGCTGAGTATGCTTTGCCCAACGGCGAATACATCCACGAAGTAGCCATACGAACTAAACGTTGCTTTCCGGCTACTCAAATCACCAAACTCGGCCCCAACACTGAGCACATTATCATAAGAGGCCGGGAAAAATGGCACATCGTTATTGTTATTTCCGGCTGCAGCTATTATTAAGGAGCCCATTTCCGTGGCAGCATTAATGATATCCTCAAAAAAGAAGGAAAAGTTGGTACTGCCGAAACTGCAATTAATAATATCGGCGCCATTTATTGCGGCATACAATACACCATAAGGCCCAAATGGAACATTTCTGGGAAATTCTCTAGTACCACCAACTTTTACTGCCATATAACTGGCATTAAAACCTGCTCCCGCTATTCCAATTCCATTATCTGTATCGGCCGCAGCCAAACCTGCCACAAAAGTGCCATGGTCACTAAAATCTCCAATGGGATTATTATTTTGAACCGGTTCTTCTCCAATAAATACATTTCCACTTTGCCAGAAATTCCATCCGATTGTATCGTTTTCTACCTGATTAAAAACGTAGGATGCTCGTCCGGGATCGGGATTTCGCCATAAGCCATTTCGTAGATCTTCGTGGGTATATAAAACACCGCTATCAACTATAGCTATAACAATCTCCTCTGAAGATTGACTGATATTCCAGGCATCAAAAAAGCCGTGATATTCAAAGTAATCGTGGCCACCTTCTCCAATATTTGGGTCATTAGGGAAATCGGTAAGTTCATAATTGTAAAAAGGCTCAGCATATACAATCCCGGGCAATGCGTTCAGCCTACGCACAAGTTCCAGAGTTCTGTCTGTTTCAGATATTTTAATGGTGAATGTGCGGCTAAGATCATCCAAAATGAGATCTGCACTCTTCGTTTCTTGATGCTCCTGAATACGGCGTTCTACTCCAAAACGTGCTGTTGATGCAATTACAGATTGCTTTTCGACCAATCCGAAGGGCTGAGCCAACATTCTTATGTTATCATTTATCTGCATTTGTGCAGACAATTGCATCTTTTCAGCGGGTTCCATTTTGAATACTATTTTACCCGGAATATAATCTGGCTCTTCTGCCTTAAGCGGTTGTGCTCCAATAAGTAAAACTAAGCAAAAGCAAATCGAATAAAAGAGTTTATTGAATGAAAGTTGAAACATGCGTATTTACTATAGAGAACTTAATATTTGGCAACACCCAGATGTAGTCTCAAAAACGGAAATATAGACATACAGATTTACTTCAACACGAAAGACTTTACTCTCATTCATGGCTCGTTCTACAAAGAAACCTAATTCCGCATACAAACGCATTTGTGCTATAGACCTTGGCACCAACTCTTTTCATGCAATTATTGTGGATATTTACCCTGATGGTAGTTTTTGGACTATTGATCAGTTTAAGGAAATGGTAAAACTTGGTGCCAAGGGTGTTGGGAATCCAATTACTGGACAAGCTATGGATGCCGGAATTGAGACGCTTCAAAAAATAAAATTGCTGGCTGATGCGCAGGAATGTGAAAAAATCATCGCTCTTGCAACAAGTGCTATCCGAGAAGCGCCAAATGGTGGTGATTTCATTCAGCGTTCTATTGATGAAGTAGGGATTAAAATCAGAGCCATTCCCGGAAAAATCGAAGCAGAGCTCATTGGTTATGCGGTACAACACGGAATGTCTTTAGGTGATGAACCTTCACTGATTATAGATATTGGTGGCGGTAGTACCGAGTTTATTCTTGCAAACAGCAAAGAGTTCTTGTTTTTGGATAGTTTCAAGTTAGGCGTCAGCCGGATGACTTCTGATTATGTAAAATCAGATCCTATTCAAAAAGACGAGATTGAAAACCTGAAAAACCATTACACTGAAACGCTCAGTCAGCTCACACATATTTTCAAAAAACGTGGCAAAGACGTTCTAATTGGTTCATCCGGCACGATGCAAAATATTGCTGCCATGATTGCACACGAAAAAGGTCAGGCTCCCGATATTACTCTCAATGAGTTTGAATACAGTGCCAAAGATTTTAAGAGTTTCTACAAAAAATTTATCAAGATGAATCGGGATCAACGGCAAGGATTGCCCGGTCTGGATGAAAAACGCATAGACTTTGTTGTTGCCGGATTGGTTTTGGTAGATACGGTTATCGACCTGATGAATATCAACCGAATCAAGACTTCAACTCAGGCTTTACGGGAAGGCATTATTCTACGATTTATACGCAAACAAATGAAAGGTCTTCGATTATTGGCTGATTTCCCGGACAGCCGCAGAAGATCTATTTTCGAATTACTTAAAAAATGTGATTGGCAGGAGATACACTCCTCGCATGTTAGCCGAATTGCACTGGATTTGTTCGACCAAACCAGAGATATACATGGCATGAGTGATAACGACCGAGAGTTATTGGAATATGCCAGCCTGATGCATGATATTGGTTATCACATCTCTCACCGACGACACCACAAGCACTCGCTATACATCATCAAAAACTCTGATTTGCGTGGATTTAAGGAAGAAGAAATACAAATTATGGCGCATGTTGCACGGTATCACCGTCGGTCAACTCCCAAAAAACGACATATTTTCTATAGCCAACTCCAACCACAAACCCAGAGTAAAATCAGAAAGCTTTCAGGAATTTTACGCGTAGCGGATGGATTAGACCGAAGCCATTTTCAAAATGTGATTTCGGTTGACCTGAATATCAAAAAGAAAAAATGCATCCTGAAAATAGAAACTCAAATTGATCCGGATTTGGAAATTTGGGGAGCAGAACGAAAATCAGAACTTTTCGAAGAAATGTT
>SKIC01000168.1 GCA_007116685.1 Balneolales bacterium | reverse complement strand
CGGTAACTTCTGCATTGAGATTCCTTTGCACCCCGTGAGCGTGATGATTTTGTAGCAAATCTAAATGCAGGGAAAAAAGCGTATCTGGCGAATTATTGTGGTAAACAATATTAGCCGTGGCTCGAATCTTTTTTTCTTCGGGATATAAACGTGCGCTGATATCATACTCAGCAAATTGCTGCCAATACGATGCGCCCGGAGAACCATCATTTGTTCGGGTGCCCCTGGATATCGCTCTGAGATAATCGTCAGGAATTTCAATTGTATTTACAAATGGGCGCTCAGGAGTAAATGGAACTTCTTTAACAACCTGCTCCGGCGAGCTACAAGCAAAAAAAAGAGTGATTCCAATAAAAATCAGGGAAATTTTATTGAGCGGTTTCATAAATAAGTGGTGTATCCTGTTTTGTTGGCACTATATAACCAAAAAATCAATGAATATCAGCAGGAAGGCTAAATTCTATGAGAGATTTTTTATAGTCATGAACATGAATTCGTATCACGGAATAGTTTCTGACAATTCCCCAATTCTTCTGTAATGGTTATAGATGTATAGAATATTATTGACGTAGGTCACAGGCTCTAATCCACGAGCGTAACCAAAATGTACTACTTCCGAGTTGAAGTACTCTGGATTAGACTTTTTTAGCATGAACCGCTCAACCTCTCCGTGCCATATATCAGGGTTTGCATCGTATTTTTCAGCAAGTCTACGTGCGTCTTGAACATGACCATGACCAACGTTATAGGAGGCTAAAATGAATAGCAGTCTTTCTTCTTCATCATTTATAAAACTGTCCCAGTAATTATTCAACCATCTCAAAAAGTCTACACCCGCTCTTATATTTTCTTCCGGATTTGCGGGATTTCTAGCACCATGCGCTCTGGCTGTTGCCGGCATTAATTGCATTAGCCCCTGTGCACCTGCCCAGGATCTGGCATTGGGATTAAATCGAGATTCCTGATAAATAAGTGCTGCCAAAAGTCTCCAATCCCAATCAATTTCTGCAGCATATTTTCTAATCAGATTATCATAATCTGAAATTCTTCCACTTCTCGTTGCAATAAAGTCACTTGCCGATCTCGCGCGAAAAGCCCGGCGATTTTCAAAATACTTGTTGTAAATCACATAATAGTCGGTCTGTGTTTGCATGTTCAGGATCCACTCATTTAAAACCGAGAGCCAATCTTCGGCTTGAGGATGCACAGCCCAGGCCAATTGCTGAGGCAAACTAACAGGAGTTTCCACATCCAGATTATCAAAAAAAGATTGATTGATGCGTGCAAAGTTTTCATCGGAAATGGTGAAATCAATATCTCCTCGAGCAACCTTCATTATTAAGTCTTCGGTGGTTACATCAGGTTCGGCAACTACCAGTTGGATATTTCCACCAATTTCATCAGCCAAACTATTCATTCTGGGTATGTATGATGATCCACTTCGGAGATGAACTTCTTTCTCTCGCAAATCTATTGGATTTCTGATAAGTGCTCTGTCAATTTCGTGAAGACGCATGTTTCGCCAGTTATCCGGCTTTCGCTGCACCAAAACCTGGCGAGTTGTATTTAAAGATTGCGAAAATCGCACACGCTCGGCTCTTTCTCTGGTAATGGTCAGGTTATCAGCTATCAAATCCACATCTCCGCGAATCAACATCTCCATCATTTCTTCTATACTTCTGGCTACTCTCAGGTCTAAGTCCAAACCTAAATCACTGGTCAAAATTGTCAATAATTCGTACTCATAGCCCAACGGTTGGCCTCGATAAATAAAGTAAGAAATGGGGCTATAGCTAGTAACCACCCTCAAAACGCCTCGCTCTTCAATAGCATCAAAATCATCTACTTTTACAGGCTGCGAAGTACAAGATAACCCAGCAAAAGCTATCATTGATGTAATAAGTGTGATATGTAATATCCTAAGGGTCATGAGAAAAGTATTTTTTCATTTCAAATAATATTTCGAAAAACATCTTTATTCACAAGAAAAAGATTGGCTACTACGGCTTTTGAATCAGGAAAATTTTTGATTTGTCTTGCTTTTTTAACTGCTATACCTAAATAGTTTTCACACATTTAACTATATTAAGTAATTATTAACGCCAAGTGCGTTTGCTGACTGCCGAGCTTGACCGCCGCAGCTCTCTTCGTGATAAATAAAAATAAATATATAACTAACCATGCCATTCCGTTGGACTTATACTCAACCGGAACGGAAGAATTATGTTAATGAGCTGCAAAAATCTCTTGGCGTATCAGAAACAATTGCAAAGTTATTGGCAATACGTGGTATTACCACTTTTGACGATGCCAGAGACTTCTTCCGTCCAAACTTAGACGACTTATACGATCCGTTTCTCATGAAAGACATGGAAGCGGGCGCTGAACGGCTTGCCAAAGCCATCCGGGGCAACGAGACCGTCGTTGTATACGGAGATTATGATGTAGATGGCACAACTGCCACTGCTATCATGTATACTTTCCTCAAAGACTTTGGCGTAAATGCACTTTATTATATTCCACATCGCTTTAAAGAAGGCTACGGTATAACCGAAGATGGAATTGAATTTGCCATTGAGCAGGGTGCAAGCCTTATTGTTTCAGTAGATTGCGGAATTACCGCAATTGAAGAAGCTAAATACTGCAAACTAAAAGGCATCGACCTTGTTGTTTGCGATCACCATAATGCCGGCGATGTTATTCCCGATGCTGTTGCCGTTTTAGACCCCAAAAGACCGGACTGCCCGTATCCTTTTGATGGATTATCTGGGGCGGGTGTGGGTTTTAAGTTGGTACAGGCTACGATTACAAAACTCGGGCTTCCGGCGCATGTGGCACATAAGTTTCTGGATTTGGTTGCCATTTCCATCGCCTCTGATATCGTACCTATCGTAGATGAAAACCGAATTCTGATGCGTGCCGGACTTCAGAAAATCAATACGGAGCCTCGCGTTGGTATTAAAGCCTTAATGGACTTAATCCAATTGAAGCCTCCAATTACGACATCGCATATCGTTTTTTCTATTGGCCCTAGAATTAACGCCGCCGGACGTATGGGCGATGCTAGTGCTGCCGTCAACTTGCTGATTGCCGAAGAAAAAGGCGAAGCAAAGGCTGGTGCTCTTGAATTGGAAGCTGTAAACATACGCCGAAGAGATACCGATTCCATGACTATGAAAACGGCGATGTCTTACCTGGACGAGAATTTTGACGAAGAAAAAATGTCTTCCGTTATTCTTCACGACCCTGATTGGCACCTCGGAGTTATTGGAATTGTAGCGTCTCGTCTTGTGGATAAATTTTGCCGGCCAACCATTATGCTCAGTACTGTTGATGGCATGATAAAAGGCTCTGCCCGGAGTATCAGAGGTTTTAATATCTATAATGCGCTAAAGCAGTGCGAAGATTTATTGGTACAATTTGGTGGTCACGAATTTGCAGCAGGTCTGACTATAGAAGAAGATATGCTGGAAGCCTTCATGGAGCGATTCAATAGAATTGCGAACAACTGCCTTTGTGATGAAGATTTCGAGCCGGAGTTATTAATCGATTCCGAACTGGATTTGAATGAAGTTGACCAAAAGTTCTGGAATGTTCTACGTCAATTTGAGCCCTTTGGTCCGGATAATATGAAACCGGTATTTACCAGTTCCGGGCTGAGAGTTCACGGCAATGCTACCGTTGTAGGAAACGGACACCTGAAGTTAAAACTTGCTCAAAATGGCTCTCATGTTTTTGATGCCATTGGTTTTAATATGCATGAATATCTCCCAAAAGTAAGAAATTTTGCTAATGGAGGATTACACGTAGCCTACACGCTGGAGGAAAACACCTGGAATGGGAGAACGCAGCTTCAGATGCGAATCAAAGACATTAAAACTCAGGCTGAGATTAGCGAGACTGCGGCGTCTTAGGCTTCGTATGTATTCGATGCGCTAAAGCACCCCATCCAAAGAAAACGGCTTCACCGAATAAATACCACAAACGAGAGGCAACAGAAATTGTAGTTGCTTCTCCAAAACTTAGTCCGCTGGCGTTTAAATACAAAACCAATACAGCTTCGCGAACTCCAATTCCTCCCGGAGCAAAAATCGCTGCAATTCCAATATTTGTGGCCAACGCATAACTGAGTCCGCTAATGGGGTTGATATTCCCCTCTACCAAAGCCTGAGCCATTAAATAAAAACCCGCAGACCATGCCAACCAACATAAGATTGCGCTTGGCATCACCTTCTTTACCATATCTAAATCAAAAGGCTCCAGGTTTACTTCTTTCCGGAGGATTTTTTGTGACACCCATGCAAACATATTTGCCAACTTTTGGCTAAATAATGGTGGTGTTAAAATCAGGAAAATTACAGCTCCCGCCCAAACTTCCCATCTGTCGTGCAATACAATCAAACTCCCGATAAATCCAGTAAAAAAACCAGCCCAGATTACCATGAGTTGGTTTTTGAAAGATAAAATAGATGCCTGCCCAAGAGGAATATTATTATGCTTTTCGGCATAAGCCGCCCTTCCTATCAATCCCCATAATTTTCCGGGGATATATTTACCGAATTCCACAAGTCCGTTCCCGGCAATATGGGCATGGTGGCTTATTTTGATCCCACCATAATCCAATGACCTTGCCCAGCTGAGGCTAAAAAAGTAAAACCCCAACATTAACAATGGGAAAGACAGAACAAGATTAGGAACACTGTAGATTTTGGGGATAGTAAGATAATCTGCTCTTGCCAGGGCTATAATTAAGAATAGAAATGAAGCGTAAACAAGAAGATTAAAAAACCGACCTGTGAAAATCTTTCTCATCTATTATCCGTGTAGAATGGATTCGTTTCGTACATATCTTTTCGCTGATATGCCCGGCTGTAGCGCACGTAATTATCAGAATACTGAACAATTGAAGCAATTTCTTCCTCAGTTAATTTACGAACCGGTTTTGCCGGGCGTCCCATGCACATCCAACCTGAGGGCATCACTTTACCCGGTGCTACCAAACTACCGGCAGCGATGATGCAATCTGATTCAATTACAGCATTGTCTAAAACAACCGTCTGAATGCCAATTAAAACCCGATCATGGATAGTACAACCATGAAGCATAGCAGAATGACCGATTGTGACCTGATCACCAATTTTTGTTGGGGAAGTTTGGTTTGTGACATGAATACAGGTGTTATCCTGCACATTTGAGCGCGCACCTATTTCTATCCAGTTTACATCTCCGCGAATGGTGGTATTAAACCAAACACTTGCTTCTGGACCAAAACGTACGTCTCCAATAATATCGGCACTGGGAGCCACAAAGTTAGTTTCGTCAAAATGGGGTTTTTTATCTAGAAATTCGTAAATCATGGTACTTAAACTAATAAATGATGATTAAAAACAAAGGTAGTGAAAATCATCGGTTTTACCCGAAAACCCCATTGAGTAGGCAGTAGTTTCGTAGGACAAACACCTACAATGCCACAGAATAAAAAGGACACAAGAAGGAGCATTTGTCTTATACCCGTTCGCATCTCATAGAAGTACTCTTAAGTAGGTAAAAAAGTACATCTAAATGAGCATTATTGCAGACTTTCGAAAAGGAGGAAGTCATGGGTAACATGAAAAAATATTCCAAATTACTGGCCGCCTTAGTTGTAATTCTAATGATGACAACCCAAGCTTTTACTCAAGGCCTCAATGTGAGAAGCACTGAAATCTCACCGAATCTCTCAAATTACATTACCAGAATATCAATAGATATTCAGCCTGGCGTGCCATTTACTGCGAGTCAGGATTTCATAACTATTGTATTCCACAACGACTTTCATGTGCCGGCTTCCATTTCCGAAGAACATATTCTAATCGGCGATTATCATCCATTAGATGTTTATGTGAGTGGAAAATCAGTCAGCATGAGATTGCCTGAAAACTTGCAGCGCGGAGCACGAGGGCGACGAAATATCACCATTCATCAAAGTGCCGGAATTTATAATCCTCGAGCAGAAGGTACTTACACTATCGGGGTTACCTCTACCAGAGGCGATGGTATTGATAATAATGACGTCACTGTGGTTAATAGCCAAAGTACAGTACACTCAGTCTTGTTAAATCCATTACCTCCAACCGCATTGCAAGACGTTGATTTATATATAAACTTTATGTCCGGTGATGGTGGACTATTAAAGTTAGGGGAGTATATAGATGTGATTTTCCCTGAAGGTTTTACCATTCCAAAACAAAATATAGCGGGTGTAACGGTAAATGAACTTTCAGCAGGTGCAGAAGGATTAGACAATAATGTATTACGCGTAATCATGCCATTTACAGCCCGGTACAGTACCTGTTTGGCTATACGTGTTAACAAAGGTTCAGGAATTCTTAATCCACCTGCGGGTACATATACCTACAGTGTCTTAACTACATCTGAACCGGACACTATTCAATCTGCTCCATTTACTATAAATGATATTGGTGAATTGTCTGCACCATCCGTAAACCTGGTACCTGATTATGCCAACGCTTTCGCTCAAATTCCTATTCGGTTTTTTACAGGTACTTTTGGAGTTATGCAGGCACAAAAAGACTACTACGAATTTACCTTTCCGCAATCCATGACTGTGCCAGCAGCAATTAGCACAAATAATGTATTTCTAAAATATGATGGGTTTACCGAAGCTCCATATTCTGTAACCGTTATAAATGACAGCACACTGCGTGTTGTGCCAGATAGAGATATTGAAGAGGAAAAAATACTGGAAATAGTTTTCCAAGCGGAGGCCGGAATTCAATCTCCAAATCAATGGGGTGGCTATACTATAAAAATGCAACCATTCCAGGAAGGTGGAATTGCCTACACCAGCCAGAAAGAATCAAATAATTTCTATGTGGGTAAAGCCAGATCATTAATTTCAACACCGCGAGTTTGGTTCGACAGAAATAATCAAGGTGGCGTTTTTTCAGAAGAGATGACTGTAGAGTTCAACACCGGTAGGTATGGTCGCTTACTCGGTGGTATAGGAAATGTGCGCTTAGAGCTTCCTAAACGAGCTGATTTGAGAAATTACGGGAGTATTCGATTGAATGGAACATATCTGCAAGAGCAGGAAATTGATATCGATTACAATGAAAATGTCATGGTTCTAACCTTGCCGTCAGGAATGGATATTCAAAATTTGTCAAAAATTACCATCATAATAGACAGGGTAGACAACTTGAGAAGTACGGAAACGTATCAACTTTATGTTGATACCTCAGTTGAAATTCGTCCGGTGGCTTCGGAGCCATTTAATGGTGGATCTGAAATTTCAAACACACTTACCATTTCATCCTATACAATATCTGACCTCCGGGTAAATCGTCCATATCAATTGACCTTGAACCTGACCAATTTCACTATGCGGGTGACAGATCAATTACTTATGATTCGATTCCCTAACGGAACCATTGCGCCAACTGCTGTTACTACCAACAATATCAGCATTAGCAAAAATGGCACTTCCGTACATCAACACTTGATGAGCGTCGCATACGAAACGAATACCAATATTCTGGTTCTGGAACTAAACTCTGAGATTGATTTGGATCTAAGTGATGTACTCCAAATTACAATCGCCTCTGCGATGAACTTCAGACATCCTTCCTTGCCGGATATCGCTCACCCAATTGAAGTTCATAGTAGTGATTTCAGGGTTCCGGCTATCGTTAATTATCAGCTTGATGGTAATATCTCGGATGTAAGAGATGTGACTGCTAAAGCATCCCCAAATCACGCAGGAGCTACAAATGTTTCTCATGAAGTAACATTTAATGCTGGACCACTAGGACGATTATCCCCGGGTAATAAAATTTGGATTACATTCCCTGGCGAAGTTATTCTGCCGTCGAGTTTAAATCCTTCCAATATTCGTGTGAATGGAGCCCCTTCTTCTCATGCCCTGATTGTTGGACAAACCGTTCAAATTACAATCGGAAATGAGTTTTCTATGAACAACAGTTCTACAATAGTATCTGTGCTTTTCGAAAATATACTTGGCATTCAAACGCAAGAGTTTACCGGAGACAGATACCTCACCGTTACCGTAAGCACCGATGTGCTCACTGAAAGCAGCTGGGATGTGGACAATCTGCACCTGACGGAGTCTGCTGATTTACAAATCGCACAGTTCATCATCTCATCATTACAGGTGAATGCTCAGGCTGGCTTTACGTTAAACGTGCAACTAGGCTCATTCGATACCATAAATGAGTCTGATGCAATGTTTATCAGATTTCCTCAAACATTCAATGTGCCTGCACTTTTTGAAAAGCATGATATCCAAATAAATGGAATGCAAACCACGGTAGCATCCACCTCAAACCAGAACGATATCACGATTTATGCTCCCGAAACCTATCAGGGTGGTGAAATTATTACGATTTCCATCAGCCAGAATGCGGGCATTATAAATTCAATGACGAGCTCAGGATACAGAGTTTCCTTTAGTCTGAATGCTTTTGATTGGATTGAGGGGCCTTCATTCTTCCTAGAATCAGCTACGTCACAGGTAACACGCGCAACCGTAACGTTAGATGATGCGAAACCTGATACACTCGCAAAATACAGTATTCGTTTTAATACTGGTGATTATGGTCGATTGCGAGCAGGTTCTTCTACCATAACAGTAAACTTTCCGGGAACAACCTCTCTGGCTTTGGTTCAGGATGTGAAAGTGAATGGCGTAAATGCACAGGTGAACATAAATAGTAAACAGCTAACTATATTGGTTCCTGATGGTGTTCAGATTCTGAATAACGGCGAAGTAATTGTAAGCATAGAGGATGTTACTAATCCCGCAGAAGAGGGAACCGAATATGTAATCAATGTTCGTACATCTGTTGAGCAAACCTTTACTGAGAGTTTCCCTTATAATATCGCTTACGCAGGGCCGGTAACCGTATTTAACCAAGCAACATTTGCCTTGACTAACAATACGGTAAACAAGCCCATGCAATTTACATTGGGATTTGAAGTGAGTATCCCATTACTGTTAGAGAATGAGGATGAAATCACCGTTCATTTACCAGCGGATACACAAATCCCAATTGGGTATGATTGCTTAGTGTTTGACTTTGCGTTGTTCCGACTGAATGTAGAAGGACAAATATTTGACATCTCAGAATTAACCAATATCAATCGAACCAATAAAACGATGACATTTGCGGTTCCTGTTGATATTCTTCCGGAATCCGGCACTATAGAATTAACTCTGGAAGGTTGCCCATTGCTTAGAAACCCAAGTGAGCCCGGCACTGATTATACGGTCTCCATAAGCACCAGCACGCAACCTGTCATGGCAATTATTGAAGGAGTTACGGTTGCAGCTTCCTTCGAAACCCAGATTAGTCAGGTAAACATTAATATCCTCAGATCAGAAACGCAGGAAGCTGTAGAGATTTTCTGGTCATTCTATACCGGTGAGCTCGGTGCTTTACAAGCAGGGAGAGGAACTATTAAAATGTTGGCTCCTTCTTTTATCACACTTCCCGGATATATTGATAGGTCTGCTATCATGGTAAATAATATCCGCCCACAGGAAATCATCATTGAGGGTAATCTCCTGAAATTGAAAGTACCTAGTAGCGTAGCCATTCAAGAAACCGACAGAGTACAAGTTATCATAACCAGAACAGCAGGTATTATCCTGAATAGCGGAATCATAATGCAAGACTCTGAGAATTCGGGTAATAACCTTTTGGAAGAAGAGGAAGAAGAAAGAGACTACTTCCAAATAGCCACTTCTGCTGAACCAGAATTCGTGAATTCTTCTGATAATGTAGTACTCCCTGTTGAACTCTCTGATTTTGCACTCTCTGCAAATAATCACAGAGTTACTTTGAGCTGGATTACGCATACCGAATACGAAAACTTTGGATTCTACATCGAAAGAACATACAACACTAGCAGTGAAAATCATTTGAAGCACTGGGAGACTGTAGGCTTTGTGGATGGAGCAGGAAATTCCACTCAGAAACTTAGCTACGAATTCGTAGATGAAAACCTAAGCGCAGCAGGTTCGTATGCCTATCGCCTGGTACAAATGGATTATGATGGAAGAACTACAAACTACGGTCCGCTTGAGTACTTATACGAAGGCGCAGAGCGGTTTGAGCTCTTAGGTAACTACCCTAATCCTTTTAATCCGATAACAGTGATTCCTTACACGCTTGCCAATCAGTCCCTCGTTACACTAACCGTGTATGATGTATTAGGCAGAAGAGTCCAGGTTCTCGTTAATCAGGAATTACCATCAGGTAGATATCACGTTGAATTTGATGGCAGTCGGTTAGCCAGCGGTGTTTATTTCGTAAGAATGAATGCTGACGGCCAGAGTTTCACCCAAAAAATGATGCTCATTAAATAAGGTGAACACAGCAATAACTGCTGGTACCGACTTTTTTACCCAGCAATAAAGCACCCACCCCGGGTGCTTTTTGCTTTATGTGCCATCGGGTTGGGTATTCTCAAATCGATTCGCATCAAAGGGCATAGGGTATTGTCTAGCAGGGGATAAACGCTGTATCAGAAAAAAGACCAATGACAGTGTTATGGCTACAATGCCTAGCGCAGGTAAAAGATTTTCGGAAATATTTGATGCATCTATCAGCCCCATATCAAACAATTCGAAGTGGTAGAACAAAACGGCAAAAAGGTTATTCAAAATGTGCATGGCAATTGGAACCCATAAACTTCGTGTGTACATATAAACCATGCACAGAACCCAGCCGGCAAAAAATAAGCCTAAGGCATTGGCATGAAGTACTCCAAAAAGAAGTGAGGAGTAAAAAGCCGCACGTGCCGGACCATATACCCGAGACCAACGTGTAAATAAAATGCCGCGAAATAGTATTTCTTCCGCAATGGGGCCTATAATCACTACGGCCAAAAATAATACCCCATTACCCATCATGGTTTCTCCAAAGTCGAAATCCATGACATCAGAACGGTTGGCAAAATCAGAAACCCAATCCGGAGCAATCAGATACACCAGGATTATTTTTGCCAGAAATATCCCCATAGAGCAAAAGATGATTACTATCGTTAGCCCGAGATAATTCAAATTCGAAGCAATTTTACCGAAAGACCCAAAGAGAGGCTCGGGCGGTATTTTGAACACCTTCATTCCGGCAATGGCTGCCAGCAATAAGCCAAGAGTGGCGAAGAAAAACAAAGCGGGAATCATGCCACCGATTACATCAAAAAAGAAAAGAGAGACAATGAGCGCACTTGACACTGTGAGAAGTAATACAAAGAAAAATCCACAACCCATCCTCTGGCTGAAGGGATCTTTTTGTGGTTCTTGTTCTGTGGGATTTAGCAATTCGCTCATTACAGGAATCGGGATAATTGAAAATTCCTGTCAGTATAAAGAATTATGAAATCAATACCAGTAAATGAAAGGCCATTCCTGATTAATCCAGAACGAAACGGAAAGTCACTGTACCCCATTGAGATTCCTGAGGCACACCGGATGGAAGTCGAGAAAATCTCCAATCTCTT
>SKIC01000054.1 GCA_007116685.1 Balneolales bacterium | reverse complement strand
CCTCTAGTGCCAATAACATGGTTTCCAGATTTTTTTTGGGATGGAGTCTGGTCAAAACACCAAATCGTATTTTTTTTGACTTTGATTTTGGAGAAGCTGATGAAGTCTGAACGGGTAAGGGACTCACTTCTACCGGAGCTGACAAGCCTAAATTGAGAATATCCTTTTTCTCTTTTTCTGAAGTAACGTGAATACAGCGGGCGGCATTACAGTTTTTGCTCTCAATATACTTCCAATACCAAGTTTTGAACTGGGTGTTTCCTGAACGCATAGAATAGGGAGATAAGGTACCTAGCGGTCTGAAAACGAATGGAACCCCCTGTCTTCGACACTCTTTAGCAGCCAAAGAAGACATGATTGAAAATGCCGCATGGATATGAACGACATCAAAATGAATGAGTTCGTGCTTAAACCATCGCAATAGAAAAACTGAGAATTTTGACGAATGCTTTCCTTTGAATGAAAACATTTTAAGCTGCACGTTATCAGAAAGTCCAACTTTTTGGTGTATGCCGTCCTTCTGACGAGTTTTAAATCCTTCATTTGTACAAGCTATTGTAACCTCATGTTGATCTGAGAGCAAGTTGGCAAAATCCACCACCGCCCTTGCCGGACCGCCACTTTCGGGAGCTATACTTGGAACAACATGTAATATTTTCATAGACTAATAGTATTCTTTTCAATCCAGTTTCCCAAAACAGACAAAAGCCAAATGCGAGACCAGCTGGTTTTTCCGGTTTCCTCAAAGAAGTCTTTGGTTAAGGTATCCAAATACTTGTTAGAAAACAGTTCTTTCATGGCTTTAGTTTGCAGTCCGGTCATGGTAAAATCTAACAATTCCTTTTTCATCCATCTATCCATCGGCAATACAAAACCTGCTTTTTTCCTTTGATAAGTGGATTCAGGAATATCGTTTTTTAGTGCTTCTATAAAATACCATTTCGGCCACTTTCCTCTAACTGCTTTTCTTCGGGAAACTGGAATTTGTGATACAAAAGATAAAAACTCATGATCCAGAAAGGGCACCCTAACTTCAAGCGCATGTGCCATGCTCATTTGGTCTGTATCCTTTAATAAAACCGGGCTACAATAGAGTTGGAGTTCTGCATAGCTTAACTCATCCTGAGGCTTAATAATATCAGTACCAAACACACTCAACCATTGCCATGGCTCTATTCCAAGCTTAGACACCATATCATCCGTAAAAACCTGCCTGAGCCTGTAGACTACCTCAGCCGGGGTAATTGATCCGGATAATAAACTTTTAATTTTTGCGGACTGAATTCCTGATCCGGGAATAATTCCTGATAAGAACTTTCTGAATTTATGAGGAGCTTTAGATGCCCAGCGTACATTTTTCAAATAATTCCAGGTGCTGAAGGATGGATATCCCGAAAACAACTCGTCTCCCCCAAGACCTGATAAAGCCACCGTTAAACCGCTTTGCTTAGTAAACTTACTCACGATGAAGGTATTAACCGCATCGCCCGTTGGAGTATCCATTGCTAACACAGCTTCGGTTATAGAATCCAGAACTTCTTTTTCGCTGAGTACAATTTCCTGGTGGTCTGTCTTATATAGATTGGCAACTTCTGTGGCAAATATTCTCTCATCAAAAGCTTCATCTTCAAACCCTACAGAAAAAGTCTTAACCGGGCTCTTACTTTGCTGAGCCATAGCAGCTACAACTGCTGAGGAATCCACACCACCGCTCAGAAATGCTCCAATGGGAACATCACTCACTAATCTTCTTTGAACGGCTTTAAAAAACTGATTCCTGAGACCCTCAGGTGTTATTTCTTCCTTTTTCTCCTGATTTAAAACGTCTAATAGGTTGTACCAAGGTGTTACTTCGTATTTACCATGCTGGTCATATTTCAAGTAATGTCCGGGAGGCAATTCATGAACCTCATCAAAAATAGTTTGTTCTCCCGGCACGGATTGAAGAGATAAAAAACGACTTAGCTGAGCATGATTTAGTTTTGCGTCAATAACCGGTTTCAAAGCTCGTAATTCGGATGCAAAGTACAATCCACCACTCTTAAAGGTGTAATAGAGTGGCTTTATTCCCAAACGGTCCCGAACCAAAAGCATAGATTTAGATACTGAATCCCAATATCCAAAAGCAAACATCCCATTCAATTTTGGCAATGCGGCTAACTTATGGCGGTTCAGCAAGTGTAGAAGTACTTCTGTATCACCATCTGTTTTAAGATGAGCGCCTTCACCTTGCAGAACAGAACGTAGCGCTTTGAAATTATAGATTTCGCCATTGTAGGTAAGCGCTGTTTTCCTATTTGCTCCTAAAAATGGTTGATTTGATTCATTGCTGGTATCAATTATGGAAAGCCTACTGTGACCAAA
Source organism: Balneolales bacterium (assembly GCA_007116685.1). Classification (GTDB taxonomy): domain Bacteria; phylum Bacteroidota; class Rhodothermia; order Balneolales; family Natronogracilivirgulaceae; genus SKIC01. Next base: position 9,178 of record SKIC01000054.1, on the reverse strand, counting down.
AACTGCATCCCCAAGAGTTTGCACGGAAGAATAGTCCGGTCCACGATGTCCCAAAAGAGCGGTCATATTTTTGACGCGCTCCATTACTTTTAGTGAGTCAGATTGAGTATCGAAAGCTCCTGCTATTCCACACATCAGGCTACACCTTCAACGTTTAAACTTTCATCCATAAAACTGTTGAAATTATCCGCTATTGATAAATCTTTCACTCTTTCAGAATTCGCTTTTCTTACTTTATTTCTCCAGTTTTTATCATTCAGAGCTTTGATGATTGCTGATGCTAACTCTTCTTTCGTAAAGTTTTTGGAAACCAGTATACCATGCTCACCATCCGTTACAAACTCTTCAGCAACAGTATCGGAAGCAGCGATAATCGGTAATCCTGCCTGCATGGCTTCCAGCCAAACGAGACCTTGCCCCTCGCCTAAGCTTGGCATTGCAAAAACAGACGACTGCTGATACAAATCAATCAATTCTAAATCTGAAACATATCCTGTAAAGGTAATACTTTCATCCAGATTTAAATTCGAAACAAGGTCTTTTAAGTCCTGAACTAAGTCACCCTTGCCACAAAAAAGTAAAGAGCTATCAGGTATCTCTTTAGCAACTTGCTCCCATGCCTCAATTAATTTTCGGTGCCCTTTGTACTCTTCTGTCTTCATCATTCTGGAAACGCATAATACCTGGTTTCCTTTAGGGTTTGAATTCAATGAGAATTTTAAACCGGGATAATAGACGCTTTGTACGTTACTCAAATTGGCTTTTGATTTAAGCCAGTTTTCATTGAATTTACTATTTGTAACGACAAGATTAACATCTTTCAATAAATTCGAAACTGATTCTGGTCCTGCTTTATAAAGTTCTAATCCATGAGTAAAAACTATTGTAGAGAAGGTTTTTGAGGGAATAAAGTCCATCGCCCGAAATAAATGAGGGTGGGAAAATATCAGGTAATCCGCACCTTTAATAACTTGACGAAGTTTCCTTATGAATCTGACCTGATTCAATAATCGCAGGGATTTTGGATTATAGGATAGTTCAATGTATTTCAAGCCAGAGTCGTGCAAATATTCTCTGATATGCTGTTGCACTCTGGCAACACCACCATATTGGGAAGATGTGGTGCAAAAGACTATCACTATATCCGGTTTCTTAAATTGTTTTTCTTTAGGAGGTACCAGAATATAAGATAAACAGGAAGCACTCTCAGCCATCCACTGAGATAAAATACGATATGAGTCTCCAGAAACACGAAAAAAAGCAGGAAATACACAAATGGCCATGAAATACTGGTTCTAAGCATTGCATTAGCCAGAAGCATCAAGAAAAACCCAAAGGCAGGTAAAATCAGGAAGCTATACCAACTCATTAACCACCACAATTCTCCGATTATACCTGATGGATGAGAAATCTGACGAGGATTCTCCTGATCATAAAAAGTGGTATAAACTTCTTCTCCAGGTCTAAAACTTGGTTTGTCGGGCCAGAAAATACGAGGCACAAAAATCTGATTTAAATTTCTGGACCAAGTTCTTACATCTTTACGGTCAACTTCGCCGGTTCTGATATTACGAATAATGCGTATGGATGCTTCTCCTGGCGCCCCCAAGCGAGCCGATGCTGATTTAAAGAAATATCCATAATCGTTGAAAAAATATCTTCCTGTATGATAAAATTTGCCTCTTGTTTCTGTCGCTAGTTCTGTTTCGCTTAAACCATGTAAGTAAGATGATGCAGAGCGCTGAGCATACCAAACCGGACTCAATACAAAGAGAAAAACAAGAATTCCTATCGGGAACAATGACCAATGAATTCGTCTGCCTAAAGAAGCCAACACGATAATAAAGCCTACAAAAAACGCAATTATCCATTCTCGGAAACCGGTGTTGAATAGCAATACTACTTCCAATGTAAACATTAGCCATTGAATCCCTCTATACTTGGCAACCATGGGGAGTGTAAACATTGCCAAAACAATCAGCCAAGAAGCAATATTTAGATAAAAGAAACCGCTCGACAGACCAACTCTGAGTATTTCGTAATCCAGAGTAAACGTACTAATCCGCAGACCTGTCAAAATGAGATAAATGACTGCTGCGTGATACACATACTTTCTGTTTAACCGTAAACCGGATATTCGTAAAGAGCGAATATTACAGAAAATGATTGGTGAGATTAATAATCCAACTGCTGCTACATAAAAAACGATGTCCAGTAATTCAAAAGGCGTATCAGCGATACTTATAGAGAAGGGTACAAAAATGACATAGCCTGTGAGGATAACCCACAGAAACCATCCCGCTGGATGAAGCCAATGCCATTTTGAATACATCAGGTCATGAGTTTCGTGAACAAGGCATCGCAATTAACGGCATATTTTTCCGGACTATAGTTCGAAATATATGATTTTGCGTATGATGACATTTCATCATATTGCGATTCAGACAGCGAATCCAGTCTATGCAGTACTGCGACTATATCATTGACGTTATTTGGTGCAAAAACAAAGCCATTCTTTTCCGGATGAACCAGATCATGGGTTGCCCCGCAATTTACTGATGCTGCTACCGGAAGTCCTGATGCCATTGCTTCATTAATGACCAAACCCCATGGCTCACTGAAACTTGGTAAAATAAAAAAACGGCATTGTTTGTAGTATTCTTTAACCTGATCTACCTGTAGATTCCCAGTGAAGACAATGCCTTTGATATTTTGGGATTTTACTTTTTGCTCAAAATCATCTTTTAAAGGGCCATCTCCCACCAAATAAAGTGGCTGTGGATTTTTTGCGTCTTTTCGATACCTAGCATAAGCCTCTATAAGATTCTGAACATTTTTTATATCCAGCATTCTCCCCACATATAAAAACCCATTTCTCTGGCTTTGCTTTTGGCTTTCAAAGAAATCATTATCCACCACATTCCCGACAACCTGAATTCTATTTTCAGGAAAACCCAAATCAACCAGGTATTCTTTGTGCATGCTGCCGGCAACGATAGCTGCATCGTAGATTTTTAAAACCTGCCGTTTTACAAACTCTTTGGCCAGATTTCTTTTTTGGTCGATGGCTGTGCTCTCACTCCAAAGAACTAGCTTTTTACCGGATTGCTTTTTCCAGGCTCTGAGCACCTTGTAATTTTTGGGATGAAAATAACCTGCACCATTAACAAGAATGTCTGGACTAATATCTGCTAAAACTTCTTTTAATCTAGTCCAAGCTTTGCCGGTTATTTCATAATCCAAAACATTTTGAGGATACAGTACCCTATGCTCAAAAGGGAGGCTTTCGTTTTCTTCACGCTTCCAGTAATGGTCGTCTAAATCAGTGGCTTCAAAAACAGTTAACTTTTCAACAGTTTCTAATGCAGCAATCGCATTCATTCTTGCGAAATGATAATGCCCCATTGTTAACCAGAAATAGGCTATATGCATTAGGCAAATTTCTCCTCTTTACCACGAATGACGTAATAATAAATCACTAAAAGCCCCAAAAATGCGTACGAATATATAATTAAGTCTACGAGTGAACGCACGCCCCCAACTAATGCTAAAGTTCCCAGAGAATACAAGGCAATTCCCACAATACCTAAGTTTTGATTGAGCATACGGGTTAGGGTACCGGCAAGTATCCCATATAAGAAAGCAATGAAAATGATCATTATTATTCCAAAGCTCGCGTAGGCTTCCCCTACCACAGTTGTGGTTAAGGTAACGCCCCTCTCACCTACCATTGCAGCCACATTAAAACCCGGAGAAACAGGTTTGCCCGGCCAAAATACACGAGGTACAGGACGTGCAAAAGCCCAAAAGAGATACTGCGTTCCGGAATAGGGATGAACTTCAGGCACATTATCCAAAACCTGTGCTATTCGGAGAAAGTTGTCATCCACTTTAATTTCTGTGAATGATTCGTAATCGTATTTTTGAAACATTCCGGCATAGCCCATATTTCGGAATGTCAATTGCATATCCATCAATATGAGAAGAGCCACAGCAGCCACTCCCATGAAAGCAAAGTGTTTCACTTTAAGTTGATCTCTTTTAGCTACTAAAAAAGTAACCATCCCAACTCCGGCCAAAAAACCAGTTAATCGGCGACCACCACCCTGAAATTCAAATGCTGAGAAGAATACAGCCAGAAATAACGCCAAAATCACTTTCGGATTTAATCGACCCTCTTTTACATACAAAATAGCTGCAAGAGCAGGCAAGAGGTATCCAAAATATTTCATATGCTCAAAAATAGCGCTAAATCCTCCTAAAGATCCACCACGCAGCCATGGTGCTGCAAATCTAGGTCTTGTCAATGCTTCCATCATATATGAGAAATCATAATAGGATCCACGATAGAACGGGAACATGCCAATAAGAAAGCACACAACGACTATGATCATTAGTGTTTTCGTGCTGAGCTGAACTTTTGAAGCGTCTTTAATGAGTTTTGGGAGGGCTAAACGATAATTCGAAAAAATCTGAATAAAAAAGACAAAAAGAGCGATATAAATGAATGTGTACTTAACGCCTGCAATAGAGACATCTATGAGAGGGTATCTGCTTTGAACTACATCCAATAGCGTCCAATAAATAAAACTTGTAGTAAGTAGCACATCTGCTCGCAGTGTTTGTTTGATGCCGCCTTTGATTATATGCTCAAGAGGATGCACCAAAATTGCTAAACAAAGAATTATGGCATAGTGCGAGTAGTCAAGGGAAACAAGGTGATCTACAGAAAAGGGATTATCATCCAATGAAATAAGTACGTAAACCACGTACAAAAGCATCACCACAGGCGATATTACGTTGGTATGGAATTTTTGAGGCGTTTCCATAAGCCAAAGCTATCTAAACAACTGATAGAACGAAATAACAGAGAATACAACAGCCGGTAAGCCAAGTATGAAGTTTATATCAGCAAGTGGGTCAAACACTCTGCGATTGAAAATTCCTCGTCCTTCAATAATTACAATATCGCCAGGTTGCAAAACGGTAAAAGGACCACCATTTCTATATTCCTCACGGAAACTGTATTCCGTCCAATATCTTTGGGTGTTTTCGCTTAAAAACGGTGGAGGACCCGTTTCTTCGATACGAAGTATTCTGATTTTTCGCTGTCTGATATGGCGTGGATCCATTCGGGAATAAAAAACAATCAATTCCAGAAAATCAGTATCCTTAGGAACTTCTATAATCCTTACTCCACCACCGCCTCCGGTTTCAGAACTCCCAGATCCTCTAGCAGACCCTCTTGAGCGAATAACGGTGATTCTCATTCCCTCTTCCTGACTACTCAAATAGGAATTAGCACCATATTTAGAAGCTCGCTCACCACCTATCACGGTTCCATAACCATAATTCGTTCGTTGCGCCAAAGCAGAACTACTACCAATGAAAATCAGCAGAACACAAAAAACAGCAATTTGATAAATTGATTTATGCATTCAGTTTATCCCAAAGAGTTGGTTCCTTGCGTTTGTTTGTTTTGTAATCAGTAACACGATTGCCGTAATAATTATAACTGTTGTAATAATTATAATCAGTTATGAAACTCTTCTCATCAATATTATTGAGTAGAATACCCATAATTTTCTGCTGATTAAAATGCATCATAGATAATGCATAGCCAAGCTCTTTTTTCTTAGTTTTGCCAGCATTAACTACAATAAGGCACAAATCTGCCAATTCACTAATAGTTGCAGCATCTACAACAGAATTGAGCGGTGGTGAATCAATTAATACGAAATCAAATTCACTCATAGTGCGCTCATAAAAATCACGAAACATATCTGAACCAACTATTTCAGAAGGATTCGGCACCTGCGTTCCTGAAGGAACAATCATCAGATTTTCAGCAACGGACGCATAAAAAATATCCTCATAATCTGCATTACCTACAATGTAATCAGTTAAGCCCGGCGAACCATTTAGCCCAAAGAATACATCGATATTAGGCCTGCGTAAATCGGCATCGATTATCAGTACACGCTTACCACTTTGCGCCAAAACTACCCCAAGATTTGAAGTGCTTAATGATTTACCTTCTTGAGGATTAGCACTTGTAATTACTATAGACTTATTCTTTTTATCCGGAATACTGAACAGGAAATTAGTCCGCAAACGCCGATACATTTCGGATATACCTGACAAGGGCTTAAGCATGGTAACTAAAGACGTAGAGATATAGGCGTCTTTGTATTCCATGAAATTCTTGTTATCAAATTCTTTTGCAATTATTGGCCGAATTGATGGAATTGCAGCAGTAACACCAATAGGTAAATCTCTTATATCCTCGTCTGATTTAATTCTATCGTCAATTCTATCCACTCCAATAATCAAAAGAACTGCAATAGCAATTCCGTACATAGCACCCTGGAAAATCCCGGTTGTGGTCTGTTTATTGATTGGATTTATGTTCGGTTGAGCATAATCCAAAATGCTCACATAACCGCCCTCGCTGGCTCTGGCCAATTCCATTTCTTGCTGACGGCTGTAAAACGTAAATATTGAGTTATTATATCTGTCTCGTAATCTAGTCAACCTTTCCAATTCCAGTTCCCTCATAGGAATATCTTCTAGAGAAAGCTCATACTCTCGAATTTGTTGGTGGATAGCTTCTATTTTTCTTGGAATACTTCTATTTCTATTCTGCAATTCCTGTTTTCTGGTATTCATCTCAATCCAGTATCGGCCCAGAGAACCATCCACACTAGCGAGAAGAGAAGGACTATCGAGTTTCTGATCTAAAAGGTCACGATAACGCTGCCTGTATTCTGCTAAACGTTGCTCAATGATGCGTATTCTAGGATTGGTTTCCGCAGTAGTACCAGCCGTAAGTTCACTTCTGATTCTCTCACGTTCGAGGATTAAGTCACTGATTTGCGAGGAATAAAAGTTTAATAAATTATCTGTAGCATCTAATAATAAATCCGTTTCAATTGACCGGCTTGCTACCATTGTCGAATCGATTGCTCTGATTTCTTCTTGATTCGAAATCATTTCTAATCTGGCTCTGTCTAATTCCTCTTGGAGGCTTGAAATTTGCCTCAAAGTAGCGGAAGTACTCACATCATACTGGGAGTAGCCGTGTTTTCGATGGAAATCGAGGATTCTCTGATTTACTGCTCTGAGCGAGTCATTTGTTTCCTGAATTCGCTGGCTCAAATACTCAGATGTATTTCGAATCTGGCGGACACTTTCTTCAACATTATTAGTCTGATAAGTATTTGCATAAGCATTGGATAACCTGGCAGCTTCATGCGGATCAGGCAGCGTTGCCCGAATGTAAATGATATTATCATTTTGGCCACCCGAGGTAAACCGAACGGCACGTCGGGCTCTGTTCCCAATCACATCTATACTTGCAATAGTACCCGAGCGTCCTTTCAAAATACTGAGCGTATCAGATTTATCCGAATTCTCGAAAGAGGTTAAAAGATTTTGAGCCACCATTCGTGACAAATGATCGGATCTCAATATGAACAATTCATTTGCAAAAGTATATCTGGCACCGGGTACGCCTAAGAGAGCAACCGCTCTGTTAGTTGGAGCACCGTCAAGAACAAGTGTGCTTGTAGCGCTAAATAACTCTTGAACTCTCAACACCTCGTTGTACTTATAAAGTCCTCCAATTATTGCGAAAATAACAACTAACCAAAGTTTTCTTCGAACTAGCCACCAGTATTTCTGAAATTTCTCATACGCATTCAATCCACCATCGCCATCTCTGCCGTTGGTAAAAGTATTATTTACGTTTATGGAATTTCGCGAGTCCAAACTATTCTATTGATTTGAGAGATTTTTGAAGTAGTCCAACGTTTTTTTCAAGCCATCTTTTCTATCAACCTGAGCATTCCATCCTAAAATTTCTTTCGCCTTGGTGGTATCCGGTTGACGAATTTTTGGATCATCTTCAGGTAAGTCCTTGAAAATTATTTTGCTTTTGCTACCAGTTAATTCAATTACTTCTTTAGCAAAATCAAGTATACTGATTTCTGAAGCATTGCCAATATTAACGGGTTCAACGTAATCAGATTGTGAGAGTCGGTAAATTCCTTCGATTAAATCATCTACGTAGCAAAATGAGCGGGTTTGAGAACCATCACCAAAAACAGTGATATCTTTGCCTTTTAAAGCCTGCCACATAAACGTAGGTAGGGCTCGCCCATCATCCAGTCTCATTCGTGGACCATAAGTATTGAAAATCCGCACAATTCGAGTCTCAACGCCGTGAAAACGGTGGTAAGCCATAGTCATGGCTTCGGCAAAACGCTTTGCTTCATCGTACACACCACGGGCTCCGATAGGATTTACATTTCCCCAATACTCTTCGTGCTGGGGATGGATTAAAGGATCTCCGTACACTTCACTTGTAGATGCCAGCAAAAATCGCGCATTTTTAGCTTTTGCTAATCCCAATACTTTGTGAGTTCCAAGAGAGCCCACTTTGAGTGTCTGAATCGGCATCTCAAGATAATCTATGGGAGAAGCCGGGGAAGCAAAATGTAAAATTAAGTCTAAATCACCGCTTACGTGAACATATTCGGTAACGTCGTACTTAATGAATTGAAAGTTTTCATTACCGATCAGATGCTCAATATTTTCAGAGCGACCGGTAGAAAGGTTATCCATGCAGATAACACGATAACCTTCCTTTAGGAATCTTTCGCATAAATGAGAGCCGAGAAAACCAGCTCCTCCGGTAATTAAGACTCTTTTAGACATTTAATTGATGTTTTGGCGTCCAACACTGTAGTAAGTAAACCCAGCATCTTCAACTCGATTTAAATCATAAAGATTACGACCATCGAAAATCACGAGTTCTTTCATTAGTCCTTTTAAGCTATCAAAAGAAGGTCTGCGGAACTCATTCCACTCTGTGCAAATAACCAAAGCATCTACATTTGTAGCAGCAGATTTTTGATCTTCAACAAAATTTACTCTTGCAGATAATTCTTCTCCAAAAGCTTCTTTAAAGGTATCGATAGCTTCAGGATCATAAGCTTGAATATTCGCTCCCATATCCAGAAGTGCCTTTAAAATATATAAAGCAGGCGCTTCACGAACGTCATCTGTTTCAGGTTTGAAAGCTAATCCCCAAACTCCAAAAGTTTTGCCCTTTAAATCCTCTGAGCCGTAGTGCTTTTTTTTTTTTTTTTCGATTGAGAGTTTTTGCTTATCGTTT